>JAOARS010000306.1 GCA_025210415.1 Marinifilum sp.
ATAGTATCATGCCGATGTAGAAAATGTTAGGCAGTGCGAGCTTGCGAAGCAGTGGCTCACATATTTTCACAATCGGTATAACTCAAATAATATTTGATTTTACAGGAAATGAAAAATAGAGAAATGAAACTAAGAAATATTTTTAAGCAAAGCTTATTAATTGGTGCTACAGCTATGTCAATATGTTCGCTAAATGCTAAAGAGAAGATTGAAAAAGTACCTTTAAATGTACTGTTAATCACAGCTGACGACCTGAATTGCAGTTCTGTAGGAGCCTATGGTTGTACCCTGAAAAATATTACACCCAACATTGATAAACTGGCCAGGGATGGTCTTCGGTTTAAACATGCACATGTTAACGTAGCCGTTTGTCAACCCTCCAGAGGAGTACTGGCAACAGGTTTATATTCGCACAATAGCGGCATCGAAGGGTATTACCATACTTCAAAAAAAATTCCTACTATTATTAACACACTTCACTCCAATGGCTTTTTAACTGGCGTAATAGGCAAAGTTGAACATTCTACTCCCACATATGATACCCCTTGGGACGTTCAGGTTGATATGCCGGAACTGGGTATGGGGCGAAATAAGGAACTCTATTACAAATCTGTACAAGAATTTTTAAAACGTGCCAAAGCTGAAGGTAAGCCTTTTTACCTAATGGCCAATTCACACGATCCCCACCGTCCCTTTTCGGGCAGCGATGATGAACTAAAGAGATGGGGAGAAAAAGATATTAAATCACCATCCAGAATATATAACCCTTCTGAAATTAAAGTCCCGGGGTTTTTACCGGATATTCCAAAGGTGAGAAGGGAGATTGCAGAATATTACAGTTCGGTTAAGCGCTGTGATGAGACTGTTGGGCGAATTTTAGACGTACTTGAACAAGAAGGGTTGACTGAGAATACAATTGTCATGTTTTTGTCTGATAATGGGATGGCCTTCCCATTTGCTAAAACAAATTGCTATTTGCACAGTACCAATACGCCTTGGTTGGTACGTTGGCCCGGTGTTATTGAGCCTGGAGCGGTAGATGAAGAGCATTTTATTTCAGGCAAGGACTTTTTTCCAACTATTTTAGATATTCTCAACTTGCCTATACCAGAGAAGCTAAATGGTTTCTCGTTTAAAGATGTTTTACTAAGAAAAAAGCAAACGGGCCGAAAAGACGTATTTACCCAATTCTATATGACATCGGGCTACCGTACATTTCCTATGCGATGTGTTCAGAATAAGCAGTATGGCTATATTTTTAATGCTTGGTCTGATGGAAACAGAGCCTTTAAAAATGAATCGCAACATGGCTATACGTGGAAAGCGATGAAGGAATATGCACAATCAGATAGCCTGGTGAATAAGCGGGTTCAGCTATTTAGCAATCGCATTGTTGAAGAATTTTATGATTTTGAGAATGACCCGGATGCTTTAAACAATTTGATTGATGATCCAAACTACGCATCAGAAATAGCAGAAATGCAAGGGATAATGGAACGATCATTAAAAGAAAGTAATGATCCCTTGTTAGATGCTTTTCTTAATCGATATGACATAAAAAAGTTGCAAGAAACCGTCAGTGCAATCCAGAAAGAAGCTTTCAATAGAAAAAACACTGAACGACGACATTGAATTAAAAATGGAGTGGCAAGGGCCGGGCTTTGAAAAACAGGTTGAGC
Organism: Marinifilum sp.; assembly: GCA_025210415.1. Taxonomy (GTDB): domain Bacteria; phylum Bacteroidota; class Bacteroidia; order Bacteroidales; family Marinifilaceae; genus Marinifilum. Next base: position 1,680 of record JAOARS010000306.1, read on the forward strand.
CTGCCAGCGTTTTTTATCATACTGAAAAATAGGCCATATGATGAAGAGGATTAATCAGAGAGGTAATAATGGCATGGAAACTCTATGTCATTTTACTGTGGGAATTGAATTGGTAAAATAATGAATAGAAGAATTTTTATAAATAGAACGTTTTTGGGAGGCACTTTTGCAGCGTTTGCAGGGTGTTCTGTTTTTAATAAAATTGAACAACAGGAAGCTTCATCCTTTGCCCATAAATTGCTGCCAGCCGTTAAAGGGGGTGGTTTCTACGACCCTGACTATTGGATATGGGGCAGTTCTGTTGTCAAAGGAGAGGATGGTAATTACCATATGTTTGCTTCATGTTGGTCAAAACAGTTTGGTTTTGGCAATTGGGTAACAAACTCGCAAATCGTGCGGGCAGTGAGTGAAGTGCCTGAAGGACCGTATGAGTTTCAGGAGGTGGTAACACCTGTTCGGGGCAAACAATATTGGGATGGCCTATGTACTCATAATCCACGCATAATAAAATACAAGAATCAGTACGTGCTGTACTATTTCGGAACAACTTATGATTTTCCAATACCGGTTGATCATCATAAGCCCAAGGGAGGCTTTAAAGAAGCCTGGCAAAATAAACGGCTTGGAGTGGCTGTTAGCGACAGTGTTTTTGGCACATGGAAGCGCTTGGATAAACCGCTTATTGAACCTCGCCCCGGTTATTGGGACGCATCCATAACGTCGAACCCGGCACCAGCTGTAAACACTAAAACCGGAGATATACTATTAATGTATAAAAGCTCAGCAAAAGCACTCACACCACCCTTGTTACTCGGAGTAACAAGTGCTAAAGAGCCTATAGGGCCATACAAGCGCTTGAGCAATGAACCCATATTCAGGTTTGAAACGGCTGAAAATAACCGAATTGATGTGGAAGACCCTTTTGTGTGGTGGAACGGGCGTATGTACGAAGCGATTATGAAAGACCGCAGTGGGTTAATTTGCGGTGAAAAAGGTGGTGGTGTCCATGCCTGGTCTAAAAATGGTGTGCAATGGAATTTGTTTGATCAAGTGAAGGCCTATAGTCGCAATATTCTTTGGAATGACGGTTCTCGAACACACCAAAACCACTTCGAGCGGCCATTCCTCTTGTTTGAAAATGGACAACCAACCCATCTTTTTGCAGCTACCGGAGATGGGGAGAAAGCCTGGGGGTTTAAAAATACCTGGAATATGGTAATTCCTCTAAAAAGAAATTAAACGATATGCGACAAATACTAATATGCTTAGCCTTATTACTGCCTGCGTGCTTTATGGCTAAAGCTCAAAAAAGCAAACAACCAAACATTATCATCATTTATACCGATGATTTGGGCTATGGTGATTTGGGGTGCTACGGCAATCCCACCATCAGTACCCCGCATTTAGATAAAATGGCAAGCCTGGGGATGAAGTTTACACAATTCAACATAGCAGCCAATGTGTGCACACCTTCAAGGGCCGCACTTTTAACGGGTTGTTATCCAAAGCGTGTAGGTTTGCATAAAGGTGTTTTAAGAGGAACAAGTACTATTGGCCTTAATCAGGATGAAACTACCCTGGCCGAAATATTGAAAAATACGGGTTATCACACGGCTTGTTTTGGTAAATGGCACCTGGGGCACCAGGAGCAGTTTCTGCCCAACAAGCATGGGTTTGATGAGTTTTGGGGTTTCCCGTTTAGTAACGATATGAGCAAGAAAGAACAGGCTTTAATGGGTAATAATAAGTATCCCTATTCGTTACCCCTTATTGCACAGGCTGACACCATAGAGCTTGACCCTGACCAGTCTGTTGTGACCCGGCAATTAACGGATAAAACCATAGCTTATATCAAGAAAAACAAAAAGAAACCGTTTTTCATCTACCTGGCTTACCCCATGCCGCACATTCCGCTTTATGCTTCAAAAGCATTTAAAGGAAAAAGCAGAAGAGGCTTATACGGCGATGCTGTTGAAGAGCTGGATTGGGGTGTGGGACAAATATGGTCGGCACTGAAAAGCAATAAGCTGGATAAAAACACCCTGGTGCTCTTTACCTCTGATAACGGCCCCTGGAGCATATACAAAACAGAGGGCGGCTCGTCGGGGCCTTTGCGTGGCGCCAAAGGAACAAGCTGGGAAGGCGGGCACCGGGTGCCTTTGATTGCCCATTGGCCCGGTGGAATTGAGAAAGGAGCCGTTTGTAGCGAGTTTGTTTCAAATATGGATATACTGCCAACAATAACTAAATTGGTAGACGGTGAGCTGCCCAAAGAAAAAATTGATGGAAGAGATATTTCTGTACTATTTCATTCCCCAGCCTATAAATTAAAGGATAAACCATTCTATTACTACAGTAAAAAAGGAAGGTTGAAAGGCATAAGGCTAGGTGTACTAAAGCTAATATTGGTAAAGGATGATTACCAACTATACAATGTTGAGAAGGATATTAGTGAAGCATATAATTTGGCGAACAAACAACCTAAAGATGTGGAGCGATTAAAATCCATCATGTTTCAGTTTGACCAAGAGTTAGATAATGAAATGCGTATAGCAGGAACAGTAAAGGAATAAAATAGCTGAATATTGATTTGAAAGTGTGTTTTGTAACTGTAAAATATAATATACGCTCAGTTAAGAAGCTGTTTACGTTTTATCCTTCGGTTTCTTTTGACGACTTTAAGCACTTATACTTCTGTAAAATTTCTTTAAATAGCGATGCTATTCGCATCAATTTTACCTTGTCTGAGCACTTAATTCATTCAAACTAACTCACAAAAACAAAATTTAAACAGTTTCTAATCCTAACGAAAAAGAATATGAGAAATAGGGAAAAATTAAGAATGAGACGGTTAGTTCGATTAACGGTAGGTATTTCAATTGCAGCCCTTGTATTAACAGGGATATCCTCATGTAACGATGGCAAACCAATAGTCGAAGACTTGAATTTTGAAGGGCGCTTACCACAACTCACAAAAGATAATATTCTCCAGCAGGATGGCTGGTATGTTTGGGGTGGTTCTGTTGTAAAAGGCGATGACAACAAGTATTATATGTTTTATGCCCGATGGAGTTCAGATTGCATAGATTGTGATGAAGAAGACCGTGCCAAAGGACGCTTTAAAAATATGTCGGGTTGGCTGAAGTATTCAGAAATAGCCTGTGCCGTATCCGAAAAACCCAATGGCCCGTTTGAGTATGCAGGCACAGTTGTTAAAGGCACGGGAAAAAAGAACGCCTGGAACCGGTTTAATGCACATAACCCACACATTAAAAAGTTTGATGGCAAATACTACCTGTACTACATTGCCACACAAGAAACGCCCGACAGCTCTTACTGGAAAGGCCTGATAGGAGGTCAGTGTATAGGTG
>JAOARS010000021.1 GCA_025210415.1 Marinifilum sp.
ATCAGGTTCATCTTTGTTAATTTTATATCCTGCGGGAAAAGAAAGTGTAAATTGATATTTTGACTTAATATTTTCGAAAATCTCCTGAACAACATTTTTTCTAAATGTTTTAATCTTTCTATTTCTCTCACCAAGCAAAAAATAAGCAACAATTTTATTTCTGTTTTCTTCCAGCAATTGAATCATTGCCTGATTGTCTTTTGTTTCAATTTTCATAAAAGATTGGGTTTTGGCATATAGCTCATCTTTTACTGCAAGAGAACTCTTTTCAATTTTTGAAGATACTCTAAGATCAAGAATACTACGATGAGTTTTAAACATGCTTCCGAAAGCATCATGCGAAATATGGATAATATCCAGTACAGGTTCATCCTGAGGCAAACCCAATTGAGTGTCGTTAAGAATAGATTGTAATGTATCGCCAACAGCACCTTCCCAAAGTGCATCATTAATCAATACCAAAACTTCTCCAGCTCCTCCGGTAACAACTGGCCTTAATCCTTTGGTTGTCTTTTTACAAGACATTGCACTAACAATAACAAGCGCACAAAGAAGTGTTATGTTTATTATTTTTTTCATAATTGGATGTTTATTTGGAACTCATTTATTATTCGTACTGAACTATTTTTAAAACCATTCCAGGTTCAACAGCTTTAGAGTGATTCATTTTATTCACCTCAACCAAATCTTTCACCGATTCTATTTCAAATCTATTGGCTATTGATTGCAAACTATCTCCTTCCTGAACTTCGTAAAGTAAGAATTTGCTCTTTTTTAATAATGGATCTCTTTCAGGCTTTTGTGCAATTTGCTCAGAAGGTTCAACCCAAATTTTTAAACGCTGACCAATATAGATATCATGATTCTTCATATTATTCCACTCCATAATATTATGAGTGGTACAAGAATAATTCATAGCGATTTTATGAAAATATTCACCAGCCTGCACTTCATGATAAATGGGATATTTACCTTTTGTAGAAGAAAGTTCTTTCTGCAATTCAAGATATTTTTTAGGCTGATCTTTCATTGCATATATTTCTTCTTCCCGATCAATGAACAAACCAATTTTTTCGATAGGAAGTATCAATTTAGCAGGAAGTTCGCCAGCAGGAATCATATCTCTTTTATAAATTGGATTCAGTTTTCGAATTTCATCAACCGGGACATCAATTACAGCTGCAACATGCTTAAACGACACACTGTTTTTTATCGTAACGGGCGATATTCTAAAATATGGATATTGATTTGGCTTGGCTACAATATTGTGCTCTCTGTTATAATTAAGAATGTAGTTTGCTGCAATAAAAATTGGCACATAATTTCTGGTTTGTTCTGGCAAATAAGGCGAAATTTCCCAAAAATCAGTTTTTCCGCCAGAGCGTTGAATGGCTTCACGTACAACACCAGGGCCACCATTATAAGCCGCTATTGCCAATTGCCAATCTCCAAAAATTCTGTGCAAATATTGCAAATATTTACAAGCCGCTTCTGTCGATTTCTCAGGGTCCATTCTTTCATCGATGTAAGAAGTAACTCTTAAATCGAACATTTTACACGAGTTATACATAAATTGCCACAATCCAATGGCTCCCGACCTTGATCGTGCCTTAGGGTCCAATGCTGACTCGATAACCGAAAGATATTTCAACTCCAATGGCAAACCATATTTATCCAGGCACTCTTCAAAAATTGGAAAGTACAACTCAGAACGCTCAATTATTCTTCCTGTTTTCTCGCGATGACGAACAGCATAGGCTTCAATAAATCGACGTACAACAGGTCTATAATCCAATTGAATTGGAGTTTGATTATCCAGCTCTTGCATTCTTTCCTTGTAAACTTCATCAGAAAAAACCGGGATGTAGTTTGCATCCAGAATTTTATTCTCAGGAAGTTCTTCTTTTAAAATCTCATCAGTAAAGTACATCAACCTTTGATTAATTTCTTCAGCATTTTCAGGCTTTTCTTTTTGCAAAGTACGAAATAACGATTGAGCAGAGACAACAGAATTGCCTATAAGAGAGATTAACAAAAGAAGTATGATATTCTTCATGAAAGTGAGTGGTTTAGGTTTTAGGGCTTTCTAAATTCGAACTGAAAATAATTAATTTACAACTAGCATCCAAATGATTTTTCAAGTTTTTAACTAAACATTTAGTTGTTTGATATTTTGCTGAATTCAAGCATTAAAAAAGGCAGGTAAAAACCTGCCTGTTCATTACTTTTCTATCGAATCTTTATCCTGATTTTTGTCCTTGTCCTGATCTTGATCTGTAGCTTTTTTAAACTCTTTCATTCCTTGACCAAGTCCTTTCATTAATTCTGGAATCTTCCTCCCTCCAAACAACAATAAAACTACCACAATAATCAATATTATTTGAGGCGCACCTATCATGCCAGCTAATACAAAAAGGTTCATATCTTTTATTTTTATTATTTTACAATGCTAATATAGTATTTTTAATGCAATTATTACCAATTGGATACCCATTTCACCACATCGTTGGCATTGGCAAAAATCAGCAATCCAAATAGTAAAATCATTCCCGTTACTTGAGCATACTCCATAAATTTATCACCAGGTTTTCTTCCTGTAATCATTTCATACATTAGGAACAACACATGACCACCATCTAGTGCTGGTATAGGCAGAATATTCATAATCGCAAGAATTATAGACAAGAATGCTGTTAATTCCCAGAATGCATGCCAATCCCAAACCGATGGAAAAATACTTCCAATGGTTCCAAAACCTCCTATTGACTTGTATCCTTTAATCTCCTTATCGAAAATTAATCCAAACTGCTTCAGGTAATCATTTAATTTTTTAAACCCTTTTCCAATACCTGCCGGAATGGCTTGCGCAAATGTATATTCTACAGTTTCATATTTAAATTCGCTAATGTCTAAAATAGGCTGAAAACCGATTAAGCCTTCATCAGTTGTTGTTAGTTGTAGTTTTAATTGCTCATCATTTCTCGAAATCAAAACTTCAATTTCTTTTCCTGCTTGTGTTGCAAGATATTCCTTGTATTCATCGAAGTAATTAAAATTCACTCCGTTTACATTTACAATTTCATCTCCTTTTTGCAATCCTGCTAATTTTGCCGGCGTATCTTTGGCTACTTTACCAACTTTCATTGGATGAAAAGGGTAACGCAAACTAATTGTAGGATCAACTCCAAACTTTTTACTGCTTCGCTCTATCAAAGCAGGAATATAAGTAGATGGAATTGCAACATCCATATTTGCTCCATCACGAATAACTTGAATAGATGCCGGACGATTTAGAATGATCTCAGGCATAATCTGAGAAAATCTATCAACCTTTTGATTATCCAAAGCAACAATAATGTCACCATCCTTTAAGCCAATACTTTCCGATAACGAATCACAAACAACACCATATTTTGCATTCTCGGCAGGAAGGTATTGTTCGCCCCAATAGAATAACACTGCCGTGTAAATTACAAAAGCTAAAACGAAATTTACTAAAACACCACCAACCATTATTAATAATCGTTGCCATGCAGGTTTCGATCTAAATTCGTAAGGTTTTGGAGGCAATGCCATCTGTTCCTTATCCATCGACTCATCAATCATTCCGGATATTTTTACATATCCTCCCAAAGGAATCCATCCAATTCCATATTCAGTTTCTCCCCTTTTATATTTAAAAAGCGAAAATCCAGGGTTAAAGAACATGTAAAATTTCTCAACTCTTGTTTTGAACAATTTTGCAAAAACAAAGTGTCCTAACTCATGCAAAACCACAAGAATAGACAAACTCAATAAAAACTGTCCTATTTTAACTAATACATCCATTTCAATTTCTAATTTTTAATAATGATTTGCGTTTCCTTTACGCAATTCTTAAAGGCTGCCTAAGATAATTATTTTTTACAACATAGACTCAGCTAATTTTCTAGCTTCAGAATCTGACAACACATAGTCCTCATAGCAAGGTTTGGTTATAAAACTTGACTTATTCATAACCTCCTCAATTATATCACTCATTTGTAAGAATCCTATTTTCTCTTTTAAGAAAGCATCAACTACAATTTCATTGGCAGCATTAATGATACATGGTAAATTCCCACCTTTATTCATGGCTTCATAAGCAAGGCTTAAATTTCTAAAATTCTCGGTATCAGCCGGAGCAAAATTTAGTTCAGGATAATCTAAAAAATTGAATCGTGGAAAATCAGTTTTCAACCTTTTAGGATAAGTAAGAGCAAACTGAATTGGCAATTTCATATCTGGCAATCCCATTTGTGCTTTCATCGATCCATCCTGAAACTGAACAACAGAATGTACAATTGACTGATGATGCACAATCACATCAACCTGATCAGGGCGAAGATCGAATAACCATTTTGCTTCAATGGCCTCAAATCCTTTATTCATCATACTTGCCGAATCGATGGTAATTTTAGCTCCCATATCCCAGTTTGGATGTTTTAAGGCCTGCTTTGCAGTTACATTTTCAAGAAACTTTTTATCCTTTCCCCTAAATGGGCCTCCCGAAGCTGTTAGGTATATTTTTTCAATCGGATTATCAAACTCACCAAGCAAACACTGAAAAATTGCCGAATGTTCAGAATCAACAGGATAAATACTTACTCCATATTCCAATGCTAATTTCTGGATAATATCTCCTGCAACAACCAAAGTTTCCTTATTTGCCAAAGCAATATTCTTTCTGGCTTTTATAGCATTAATTGTAGGCAACAAACCCGAATATCCTACCATAGCAGTAACAACAACATCGATTGCTCCCATTTGAACCACTTGCGCAATGGCATTGTGTCCTGCATAAACTTTTATTGTCTCGTTTTTTAAAGCCTCAACAAGCTGAGGATATTTTTCTTCACAAGCAATAACAACAACATCTGGTTTAAACTTCTTTGCTTGTTCTATTAATAGTTCAACCTGATTATTCGCAGTTAAAACATCTACAACAAATTCTTCGGGATTTGCTTCTACCACTTCCAATGTTTGAGTTCCGATCGAACCCGTCGATCCCAGAATAGCAATATGCTTACTCATTAATTAATTAGAGTTTTGTTTTTAAAATTTTATATAGTCTTCAGGATTTAAAGGGCGGCCATTATGCCACAATTCGAAATGCAAATGCGGGCCGGAAGTTAATTCACCGGAATTTCCTAACAATGCAATTGCTTCACCTGCTTTTACGTGTTCGCCTGCTTTTTTAAGCAACTCCGAATTGTGCTTGTAAACCGACAGTAGATTATTGGAGTGCTGAATTTGTATTACATAGCCAGTATTCAAAGTCCATTCAGAAAAAATAACCGTACCGTCCAATACAGAAGATATTCTTTCATTTACACCACCAACAATATCAGTTCCATAGTGTTGAGATTTACTGTCGAAATGATTTGAAATCATACCTTTAATTGGCGCAAAAAAGTGCGTATTTGATAAACCTCTCGATTTTGGCGCATCTTCAAGAGTTAAATTGTATTTCTCATCCTCTTCATGGTCCAAACGAAACAAAGAATCAGATTCGGTACGCGTAAAATTCAAATTCTTGTATTTTGGATCAACTACCGAATCGGAAGCACTTTGAATAACATTATCAAAATCGTTTCCTTCCACAATGTTTCTTATTCCTTGAAAAAAGCGATCACGTTTTTCCAACTCAAGAATTAATGAATCTACCAAAATGTGATTATTCTCGATATTCCTTCGCATTTCACCATCGGGATATCCGGGAATGTATTCTCGTAAAGGAGTAAAAGCAATTAACAAGGTAACCAGTATAATTAACAGAATTGAAAATACACCTGTTACTGTAAAAACATTTAATCGTGATAGCCGAATAGACAAAACCTCATCAAATGTAGCTTCATTTGATATTGTTAGTCTGTATTTATTCTTTAATTTTTCAATTAAAGGAGTTTTCTCATTTAAGCTACTCATACTGATCGCATCTGAAATATTTAGGCAAAGGTAATAGAAATCAACAAAAATGTATGTTTTTTTAAATTAGAAGGAATAAAAAAAGGCTCTGGAACAATCCAAAGCCTTACTCTTCGTAGCGAAGGCCAGACTCGAACTGACGTCCGGCGGTTGCCGGATATGAGCCCGGCTTTCCAATGCTTTATCATTTTATCTTTCCATATTTATCTAGAATCAATCCCCGTATAAAATTCCTTCCTTGGTGAGTTTTTAATTACTTTTCCCTATTCATGACTTCGCGTTTCGTATCATAAGATTCTGTATGCAGAATCACCCAGGGTCTATACCTTATCGTATAACCTTTAGTTGCCAATTCATTATG
>JAOARS010000307.1 GCA_025210415.1 Marinifilum sp.
AGAAAATCAGATTTATTTAAGATTTGCTTTAAAAAATCTGAAAGAATATCGGGATATTTTGAAGAATTTTTAAAGTGAAGATTGGATGAAGATGATTTTTTCAAAGAACTTGCCTGCTTTTGGCATAAATTTCCTCAAATCCCCTCGAAATATCCCGATATTCCTTCGAAAATTTGAGAAAATTTCTACTCAAAATCAGTACAAACTGTGACAATATTTTTAATCGAACTCAGGTTACTAGCTAACTAATTTAAACACTAAGACACGAAGATGTTAAGTTTTTAATTTGTCATCTTCGTGTTTTTGCATTGAAATATTAAAAACCCAATGCATCCAATATTTTTTCGTTCAACTTTCGGTTCTGCCCTTGATACGGATAACAATGAATATGAATGGCGGGATTAAAGTTCATTTCAATAATAGCATAATTGTGATCTGTTGCAGGTTTCGAAATGTCTTCAATCATCATATCCAAGCCTGTAATTCTAACTCCTAAAATCTTGGCCGATTTTGCAGCAATTTCCTTGTAGGATGGATGAATTTCATCGGTAAAATCAATACTATCGCCTCCTGTACTGATATTGGAATTTTCTCGCAAATAAACAATTTCATCTTTTGCCGGAACACTTTCAAAGTTCAAATTCTGATCTTCCAAAAACATTGCCTCTGCTTCCTCAAGTCTGATTTTTTCCAATGGAGTTCGATACCCTCTGCCTCTAAGCGAATCCTTATTCTTCTCTGTTACCAGCTCCCGAATTGTTTTTACTCCATCACCTTTTACATTGGCAGGTACACGATGAAGAACTCCTGTTACCTTTTCGTTGATTACAAAAAACCTATACTCTTTGCCAGCCACAAATTCTTCTATCAAAATACTATTGTCATGCTCAAAAGCAATGTCAACAGCACGTTTAAAAACCTCTTCGTTATTGTTTTCCTTTAATATTGTAATTCCCAAGCCAAAATTGGTCGATTTGGGTTTAATAACAATTCCTTTTCCTTCGAATAAATCAAAATCGGAACGTGCTTGTTTTGCATTCATGTAATCTAAACCACATGGAACACGAATTCCGGCTTTTTCCAAAATCTTTTTGGTAACCAATTTGTTTTCCATCATCAGTACACTTGAATAATTATCTAATGATGTACGCGTGGCTTGCATTACATATTCTGTTTTATCTCCACGGTGTAAACTGATAAAATTTTCGCTTCGGTCTAATATTTTAAACTCAACTCCCCTGCGCAGTGCTGCTTTCATTAGCAATTGAGAAGACAACTCCAAATCTTCAAATCCGTGAAAACGGAAACCACTCATTTCGCTTTCGGTTTTGTATTTTTTTGCCAAATTCAAATGAAAGTTGATAAAGCCTTCTTCTTCGATTTGCTGTTTTACTTTTAACGAAGAACGCTTGTCGGGATTCAAAATAAGATCTTCGTTTTTATTTAGTGCATCCAAATAGTTCTTATTGTCAGTAATTCCTGATAATTGTACAAAGTTTTTAATATCGGAAAGTATATGCTGAAGCATTTTATCAATCCTGATATTATTACCATTAAAATCTTTTAATAAAAGTTCCGGATTCAATCCACTACAAGCAACCCAATCGTGATTTTTGGCAGCAATTTTCTGTTCTGTTTCGCTGTATTTGTCCTCTTCTTCTTTAAACAAACAATACAGCATAAACAAATGCATAAAATACAAGCTGATTTTAGAAACTCCTGATTTTTCAAACGGATCAAGATCCAATATCCTAACCTCAACATGAGAAATTTGACTGTTTGGCTCAAATTTCAATCGAATTGGCAAGTACAATTCTTCATCGAGAAGCAATTTTCCCGAATCAACCAAATTCTTTACCGATTCCTTATAAGAAGCCAAACAATTGAAATCAACGAAATATTCTTCAGCGTTTCTATATCCTGCAGAACTGGTACGAATTGAAACTGCTTTTCTGCAACCCATTTTCATTTTTTCACCTGTTCGCAACGATTTCATTTTTAAGGAAGGATCGGCTTCAGGACTCTCGCCAAACAACCACACCAATAACCAACGGTAACGCATAAAATTTCGAATCATTTTTAAATAAAGTGCTTCCCGAAAGTTATCCTGATTTCCATCCCATTTAATGGCTTTGCAAAGTTTTCGTTCCAATCTGTCCGATAATGAAAAGTTAAAATGAATTCCGGATAGCATCTGTCTTTCCTTTCCATATTTATTGGCCAACTCTTCTCTGTATTTTTCCTTGTGAATACCTTCCTCACCAAATTTAGCAATCGGAATTTGTTCCTCATCAGGCAATAAGGGTGGTAAACTTTGCGGCCACAGCAATTCATCTCCTAAGTTTTCGGATATCACATCATTTAAAGTTTCCAGAAAACCATGAACTTCAGCAATACTTGTTAGCGGAGGTGTAATCATTTCTACCTGACTTTCAGAAAAATCGGTAGTAATAAACGGATGGCGAAATTTATCACCTAAAATTCCGGGATGTGGAGTGTTTGCCATTCTTCCCACCTCATCAACACGTACATTTTCTTTTTCGATGCCAAATACACCATCTGTAATGCTTGCCTTAATGCTATCGCAAGCCAAAGTTTTCGCTATGTTATTGATTAAATGATTCATCCGTTTATTATTTTCATTTTTTTGTCGGATGGAAGCCGCAAAATCAAAATAATCATTGTCGTGCGTGTGTAATAATTATTTTAATCTTGCTCGTTTCATCCATTTATTATTTTCTTGTTAAGGTCTACCCATTCCTATATTTTTCCAAAAGTATTCTTCTTCATATATGCACGAAGAAGCAAATACATCACAATTCCTTTTAATATACTACTTCCTGTAATACTCCACCAAACTCCGTTTAAACTTAAAAAAGTATAAAATCCCAACAAATATGCTCCCGGTAAACGCAAAGAGGTAAATATTACACTTACAGTTGCTGATATTTTTGTTTTTCCCAAACCATTAAACACTCCTGCATTAATCATCTCCAAACACATAAACAGTTGAGAAACTGCCAAAATCATCAGATACTCCTTTCCCATTAAAATACTCTCTTCTTCGGGAACGAATATGGAGAAAAGGGTTTTGGGTATCAGTAAAAAGATAATGGTTGTAACAGCACCAACCGTAAAGGACATTCTCCATCCGGCTTTATAAATATTTGGAACTTCCGTAAGATTTCTGGCTCCATAACTCTGTCCAACCATAATGGTAACGGCTTGCATAAACCCACCTACAATCATAAAAGTAATAGATTCTATCTGCACTCCGATTTTTTGTACTGCAATGGCACTTGGCCCCCATTCTGCAATAATTCTTGCCAAAAAGATATAAATAATCGAAAACGAAATTCGCTGAATTGCAGCTGGTGTACCAACCCCAAACACATCTTTAAGTTTATCTATACTTGGCAAAAATCCTCTGAAATTAATATTGTCGGTATTTTTGTAGATATAAAAAAAGTACAGCAAACTAAATGATCTGCCTATAATGGTTGCATATGCAGCACCATCTACTCCCAGAGATAATCCAAATATTAACAGTGGGTCGAGTGCAACATTAATTACCGTACCAATTAAACTTGCCTTAAATGATATTTTGGTTTTCGAATGTGCATTAAAAATACTTATAAAGAGTAAGTTCAGATAACTTAAAACCACTCCGAAAGTACTAATTACCAAATAGGAAATAGCCATATCATTTACTTCCGGATCGTCCATTTTAAAGAATTCGATAAACTTTTCAGGAAATCCCCAGAAAATAACAGAAAAAACAGAGGCTATAAATGCGATTCCCCATAAACCTGAGGTGGCATATCTACCAGCCAGTTTTTTATCTTTAGCTCCTACGGCATGCGATATTTTTATATTGGCACCAACAGTTACGATTGAAGCCATGGCCCAACCCAAATGCAAAAAGAAACCTGCCGATCCAACAGCAGCTACTGCGTTACTTCCTAAGGCACCAACCCAAATCATATCGGTAAGATTATAAGCGGTATGTAGCAAGTAAGATCCAATAATGGGAATTGCCAACTTAAATAGCTCTTTCCCTACGGCGGAATATTGTTGTTCTCGTCGAAAAAAACGAGTTAAAAATCTGATCATAAAAAAAACTAGCAGTACAAATACAAAAATACAACCTATTTCGAGTTATATTCCTAATCTGTTGTTAATTTTATTCAGATCAATCATATTTTGTGATTTGCAATTGGCAGCTTGGAATTCTGACTTAGGCTCGGATTCCCAATTGTAAAAACCATCTGATCATCATTAAATGCTATAGTCTGGTAATTAAGAATTAACGAACTGAGAGCATCACTTTAAGTGATACCCTCAAACATGATATTTTTTATAATGGTTTTAGTTTGGGATTCCGACTTGAGTTCGGATTCCCAATTGTAAAAATCATCCGCTTACCATTAAATCTAAGAA
>JAOARS010000308.1 GCA_025210415.1 Marinifilum sp.
GTGTACAAAGCTTTTACGCATCAACATTTGGCAGAAATTACTGAATCTGTTCTTCAGTTACAGCCTGATTACTCAAAAGCAATCAACTTTATTCCAGTAAGAGGAAATTTTAGCAGAGGAATTATGGCAACAATTTACACTGATTGTGAATGGAGTCTGGAAGAAGCGAAAGTGAAATATCAATCTTATTATGAAGAACATCCTTTTGTTTCAATTTCAAATGTAATTCCTGATGTAAAGCAGGTTGTGAACACCAATAAATGCGTGTTATATCTTGAGAAGCATGGAAATAAATTAATGATTGTTTCGGTGGTGGATAACCTGCTGAAAGGTGCGTCGGGACAAGCGGTTCAGAATATGAATCTGATGTTCGGATTGAATGAGAAAGAAGGATTAGGATTAAAGCCAGTTGGTTTTTAATTGAATAACACTCCCCTTGATCCCCTCTCAAGAGGGGAAAATGCAATTTTAAAATTCCCCCTTTGAAGGGGGATAAAGGGGGATGTTTAAAAAGAAGAAAAAAATGAAATTATTCGGCGTATATAGTTGTTACGATATAAATCTTGTGAACGGAAAGGGAATGAAACTTTCTGACGACAAAGGAAATCAATACCTGGATTTTTATGGTGGACATGGAGTGATTTCCATTGGTCACTCACATCCACATTACATGTTCAGAATTGAAAGTCAATTGCATTGTTTAGGATTTTATTCCAATGCAGTAAAAAATGATTTGCAGGAGAAACTAGCATGCAAATTGGGAAAAGTAAGTGGATACGATGATTACAATCTGTTTTTATGCAACTCGGGAGCCGAAGCAAACGAAAATGCATTAAAGGTTGCCTCATTCCACAATGAAAAGACAAAGGTAATTGCCGTAAAAGGTGCATTTCACGGGAGAACCGGAGGAGCACTTTCCATTACCGATAACCCAAAACTATCATCTCCATTTAATGCAGAGCACAATGTTGCTTTTGTGGAAATGAATGACACAAAAACCATGCTTTCTGAATTGAAAAAAGGAGATGTTTCGGCAGTAATTATTGAAGGAATTCAAGGTGTTAATGGTGTATTTGAACCAAGTAATGAGTTCTTAAAATCTACTAAATCTGCATGTGAAGAATGTGGAGCTTTACTAATTCTTGATGAGATACAATCAGGTTTTGGAAGAAGCGGAAAATTCTTTGCACACCAATATTCAGATGTAAAACCAGATATCATTACCACAGCAAAAGGAATGGGAAATGGTTTTCCAATTGCAGGAGTGTTGATAGCTCCAGAAATCAAAGCATGGAAAGGAATGCTGGGAACAACCTTCGGAGGAAATCACCTGGCGTGTGCTGCTGCTATGGCTGTACTGGAAACAATTGAAGAAGAGCATTTGCTTGAAAATGCAATAGAAATAGGAAGTTATTTAATCGATCAATTAAAAGATAATAAAGCGATAAAAGCAATAAGGGGGAAAGGTTTAATGATTGGTATCGACATAGATAATATGTCGGAGGTAAGAACGAAGCTGCTAAAAGAAGATGGAATGTTTACAGGTTCTTCAGGACAGAACACACTTCGCTTGCTTCCACCTCTTTCGATAACAAAAGAAGAGGCCAACCAATTCATTGAAGCATTTAATAGTGTTTTGGCTGCATCATGTATAGCCTAACACAGAATCAAAAACCCAGATTGTACGAGAAATGAGCGAATTAACAGTAGTAAAAATTGGAGGAAACGTAATTGATGATCCAGATAAGTTGAATGACTTTTTGGATGCCTTTTCAAACCTAAATGGCAAAGTAGTTTTGGTTCATGGCGGAGGAAAATTGGCATCAGATCTTTCAGGCGAACTTGGTGTGAAAACCAAAATGGTGAATGGGAGAAGAATTACTGATGCTGAAAACTTGAAGTTGGTAACCATGGTATATGCTGGATTGGTGAACAAGAATATTGTAGCATCACTTCAGGCCAGAGGTGTAAACGCCTTAGGAATGTGTGGAGCAGATTTAGATTTGATATTGGCAGAAAAGCGTAATCATCCAACAATTGATTTTGGTTTTGTAGGTGATATCACCAAAGTGAACACATTGGCCTTATGCAAACAGATTGAGTGCAACTCTACACTGGTTATTGCGCCAATAACACACGATGGTGAAGGGCAATTGCTAAATACAAACGCCGATACCATTGCAACCGAACTTGCTGCTGCCTTAAGTCGTTTCTATAAGGTTAAATTGATTTACAGTTTTGAGAAACTGGGTGTGTTAATGGATGCCGATGATGAAAGTAGTGTAATGCCAGTACTTACTTCAAACCAATGCAAAAAAATGGTAAAAGAAGGAAGCATAAACACTGGAATGATGCCGAAAACTGAAAACGCATTTTATGCATTATCGCAAGGAGTTGAGGAAGTAATCATTGGCAATTTTGTTTCGATGGAGAACAACCATTCATCGGGAACACAAGTAATCTTAAACGCAAAAACACAAGGACGCAAAGAATGATGAATTAGTTTGTAAGATATTCTTCGAGAAATAAGACACTATAAATAAAGATTTAGGTCTTTCCGTCTTAGCGTTAAACACTAAAAGAAATGAATTTGGAAAAATATAAAGATATAGCCCTGCAAACTTTGAAAGAGTTAATCTCCATTCAATCGTTCAGCAAAGAGGAACATACGGTTGCTGATTTGATGGAGAATAAACTTAAAAGTTTTGGCTATGAGGTAAATAGAAAAGGTAACAATGTTTGGATATTCAATAAGAACATCAAGCAGAATCAGCCAGTAGTTTTAATGAACTCACATTTGGACACTGTAAAACCAAATGAGAAATGGACAAAAGATCCTTATCATCCGGAAATATCCGAAGAGAAACTTTTTGGATTGGGAAGTAATGATGCAGGAGGCTGTTTGGTTTCGTTGATGGCGACTTTTCTTGCACTTGATGAAACTGATCAGGAATACAATAGAGTGTTTTGTGCATCTGCTGAAGAAGAAATTTCTGGAAAGAATGGATTTGAGTTGGTACAAGACGAAATTGGAAGAATAGATGTTGGCATTGTAGGAGAACCAACCCTAATGGAAATGGCCATTGCAGAGAAGGGATTGATGGTTCTTGATTGCGAAGCCATAGGAGTTCCTGGTCATGCAGCAAGAAATGAAGGAGTAAACGCCATTAGCCTTGCCATGAAAGACATTGAATGGTTTCACTCATTTCAATTCGAAAATGAATCTGACATGCTAGGACCAGTTAAAATGACGGTAACTCAGATAAATGCAGGGAAACAACACAATGTAATTCCAGCCTCATGCGCCTATGTGGTAGATGTGAGAACCAACGAGCATTACTCTAATGAGAAAGCTTTTGAAATTATTCAAGCCAATGTTGAAAGCGATGTAAAAGCAAGATCATTCAGAATGAATTCATCGGGAATTCCATTGGAACATCCATTAATTCAAACAGGTTTAAGTCTTGGAATGGGTTATTACGGAGCGCCAACAACATCCGATCAGGCAATAATGAAAGGGTTTCCAACGCTAAAGTTAGGGCCAGGTGATTCTGCCAGATCACATACAGCAGATGAGTTTATCTATGAAAAAGAAATTGGGGAAGGCATCGAAAAATATTATAACTTGTTGAACGGATTGAAAATCTGAGAAGTGAAGGAGTGAAAAAGTTAATGAGTGAAAGAATAAATAAAACGCTAAAAGTTAATTTTTTATATAAAACACTCTTAATGATCAATGAATAATAACATTTTCAAGTAGAGTTTTTCCCTCTTAGGGAACCGTAGCGACTGTCTCTTATCCACATCAGACGCTGCCGACCAGCTTCCGCGGGTAGATCGCGGTGGTCGCCGTATCATTAAAAA
>JAOARS010000309.1 GCA_025210415.1 Marinifilum sp.
CGGCTTGTGCCACATTGTGAAAATCTCCAAACTGAGCTTCCCAAATGGTTAATCCCGAAGGGTGAGCCAATGCATAACCATATTCATAACCCAACACTCCATATTCGCTCAACGATGAATTGTAAATATGGAATGGAGCCTGATTTTCGTCTAAATTTTTTAATGGGAAATATTTTTTATCGGTGTCTTCGATAACCAAGGCTGCATGTCGGTGCGAGAAAGTTCCACGTTCTGAATCCTGACCGCTAATTCTTACTGAATTTCCTTCGGTTAAAAGGCTGGAGTAAGCCAGCATTTCACCCATAGCCCAGTCAAGCTGATCATTTTCAACCATTTTTCTTCTGTCAGTCATTAGCTTACCAATTTTCTTAAAGAATTTTAAGTCTTGGGGCAAACTTGTAAAGTTATCAGCTAAATCGAGAAGTGTTTTCTTATTTACACCAGTTTCCGGCGATGATTCAAAATCAGAATCATTCGAATACCTTATGCCTTTGTAATAATTACCTAAGAAGGGTTGAATAATTACTTTATCGAATGTTTTAGAAAGTTCAAATTTGTCATCAAGCAGCTTGTTGTAATCCGAATTAATTGTTTTGATTTCAGATTGAGTATAAACTCCTTTTGCTATGAGATGATCAGCATAAATATCACGAGGATTTTTGTGCTTGGCAATTTCTTTATACAAAATTGGTTGGGTAAAACGAGGTTCATCACCTTCGTTGTGCCCATATTTTCGGTACGATAAAATATCTATGAAAACATCGGTATTGAATTCCTGACGGTATTCCATTGCCATTTTAATAGTGAAAATCAATGCTTCAACATCATCGCCATTAGCATGGAAAACAGGACAACGAGTTACTTTGGCCACATCGGTGCAATAAGTACTCGATCTTGCATCAAGGTAATTGGTTGTAAATCCAACTTGATTGTTGATGACCAAATGAATGGTACCACCTGTTTTGTAACCTTTTAGTTGAGACATTTGAATGGTTTCGTAAACAATTCCTTGACCAGCAATTGCAGCATCACCATGAATTACCACAGGAACCAATTTATCTTGATCGCCTGCATAATCATTATCAATTTTTGAGCGCGAAATTCCTTGAACAACTGCACCAACAGTTTCCAGATGAGATGGATTAGGTGCCAAATGAAGTTTGACCTCGCTGCCATCGTCAGTTTTTACAGTATTGCCAAATCCCAGGTGATATTTTACATCACCTAAAGCAATGTCTTCTTCGTACTCTTCACCAACGAATTCTTTAAAGATATTTTCGTAAGGCTTTTCAAGAATATTTGCCAGAACATTTAACCTGCCACGATGAGCCATTCCGAAAATGAATTCCTGTACGCCCAGTTCGGCACCTCGTTCAATCATGGCATCCAATGCCGGAATAAGTGTTTCAGCACCTTCCAACGAGAATCGTTTTTGTCCTACAAACTTTTTGTGGATATAGTTCTCGAACCCTACAGCCATTTTTAAATGGTAGTAGATGTGTTTTCGTTGTTCATCGTTAAATTGTGGTGTATTTTTCGAACTTTCCATTTTCTTTTGCAGCCATCGTAACATTTGCGGATGACGAACAAAAACATATTCGGCACCAACCGATTTGCAATAAGTCTCTTGTAAGTGAGCTACAATATCTTTGAGCTTAGCTACTCCAATACCTATTTCTTTTCCTGCATGAAAAGGTGTTTCCAAATCAGATTCAGCAAGGTCGAAATTTTCAATGTCCAAAGTAGGAAAATACTTTCTTCGGGTTCTTACCGGGTTGGTTTTTGTAAACAAATGCCCTCTCTGACGATAAGCCTGTATCAAGTTCATAACATTGAATTCTTTGCTCATCGATTCGCTTGCAGGCAAGTTATTTGTGCTTTGTTGTTTTACCGGAAAATTAGCCGATGCGAAGTCGAATCCCTGGAAAAATGTTCTCCAAGTGTCTTCTACCGAATCGGGATCTTTTTTATAGGATTGGTAAAGTTCATCAATATATTCGATTTCACTATTACCTAAAAAACTGAATTTATCCATAGAATTGTTTGTTGTACTTGTCTGATTTTTGTTGTCGCTTAAGCAAATGTATTAATTTTGAAATGTAACAGCTCATCATAAACCCTAAATAAAAGACCAAAAGGTCATTTTTTTTACTAATGAGCTTATAGACATTTTCTATGAGCTGATATTGTTTAACATTTGCAGAAAAAATACTTTGCTATTTTTTCGATTGTAGCAATTTCCAATTAATTTCGTTTTGCATTCAAAATCATCAAATATTTTAAAGCATGATATTTATTCGCAATTTAATTGTTGTGCTGCTGGCTCTGTATTTTTCAAGCTGTGATAATTTACAAAAAAAAATGCAGTTTGAATTCCGTAAAGGCGATCTTATTTTTCAGGATTTAAATGCCGATTCTATTTCAGATGCCATTGAATCGGTTACCGGGGGAGAGAAGAATCTGAATTTTTCTCATGTGGGGATTGTTGATATTAATTTAAAGGGAGAAATTTTAGTACTGGAAGCTGTATCAAAAGGAGTTTCAATAAATTATTTAAATGATTTTTTGAAACGCAGTAATAAAATAGCTGTGGGAAGATTGAGAGCAAACTATCAGAACCGAATTGAGGAAGCAATGTGTTATGGATATTCATTATTGGATTTGCCTTACGATGATGTATATGTAATGGGAGATTCGAGCTATTACTGTTCTGAGTTGATTTATGAAATGTTTGTAAATACTGGCGATTCTTCAGAAGTATTCCAATTGAATCCAATGACGTTTAAGGGTGCAAAATCAGGTGAGTTCCTGCCATTTTGGGTGAAATATTATAAAGATCTGGAAGTAGAAATCCCGGAAGGAGAGCCTGGTCTTAATCCGAATGGAATGTTTCAATCGCCAAATATTGAAATTGTATTGCCATACGGAAATCATCGATTTAACTAACCTCTGATTCACATTTAAAATTAGATATGAACTCATTCCTGCAACAAATTACCAAAGAGCTTTATTCAAAGTATTCAAATGAACTGTCGGATTGCATTGTGGTTTTTCCGAACCGAAGAGCTGGATTGTTTTTTTCAAAATACTTGAACGAATTGGTTGATCAGGCTCTTTGGTCGCCAAAAATATTCACAATTAGCGAGTTTTTTCGCTCTTTATCGACATTGCAGATTGAGGATAACCTGGGCTTGTTGTTTCGCTTGTATAAGATCTATGTGAAAAGAATGAAGGTGAGCGAAAGTTTTGATGAGTTTTATCATTGGGGAGAGATGCTTTTGGGTGATTTTGATGACTTGGATAAGTATAGGATTAACGCTGAACATTTGTTTAAGAACCTGGCAGATGAAAAAGAGATAGAAAATTTATTTGATTACCTGACCAATGAACAAGTTGAAGCAATACAAGCTTTTTGGAGTAGTTTCAGGCCGGAAAAATATTCTGAACATCAAAAAGAGTTTGTGAACTTGTGGGAAAATTTGTTTGGAATTTATTCAGATTTTAAAGATGAGTTGAAAGCTGAAAACCTTGCCTACGAAGGAATGTCATCAAGAGATTTGATTGATGGCTTGGAATCAGGTGAAATTAAAATCGAAGCAAAAAAAATAATTTTTGTTGGATTTAATGCACTAAACAGATGTGAGATTGATTTATTCGATTTTTTAAAGAGAAAAGAATTTGCCGAGTTTTATTGGGATTACGATGAGTCCTATTTAAAAAATCCATATCATGAGGCAGGCTTATTTTTACGAGAAAATATTAAAAGATTTCCTGCACCCAATACCGGGTTAAGTTTTTCAAATATCACACAAAATAGGGCTAAGGTTGAGTTTGTGTCTTTATCGTCAGAAGTTGGCCAGGCAAAATATGCACATTCGCTTGTGCAGGAATTTTGCAAAGATGATGAGGTAGCTCCCGAAGAAACGGCAATTGTTTTAGCCGACGAAGAGCTTTTACTTCCTGTTTTGCATTCCATTCCGGAGGTGGTGGAAAATGTAAATGTTACCATGGGATATCCTGCAAAGAATACTCCGGTTGCAAGTTTATTGCGATTGGTAATCGATTTGCAAAAAAGTGTTCGTAAGAATGGAGATGATGTAGAATTTCATCACAAGCAAGTACTGGCTTTGTTGAATCATCAATATTTGAATTCGGTAAATCCTGAATTGGCACATCAATTAAGTCAGAATATTTTAACAACAAATAAAATTAAAGTTCCGCAGACTTTGCTAACTGGTGATGAGGTGATTGAGAAACTGTTTTCACCAGTGAAAGATGTGAATCAATTTGCAATTTATTTGCTGAATCTTCTTCAGAATGTTTACCAAAGATTAGAAACAAAGGAAGAAGAGAAATCGCTGGTAGATAAAATTGAACAGGAATATATATATCATTTGTTTTTGGCAATAAAAAGATTGAAATCGCTGCTGAATCAGCATCAGATAAAAGTAAAACAAGATACCTTCTTTAAGATTTTGGAGAAGATGATTCAATCTTTGAGCATTCCTTTTGAAGGTGAGCCTTTAGCAGGTTTGCAGGTAATGGGAATTTTGGAAACACGTTTGCTTGATTTTAAAAAGTTGGTTGTACTCTCCATGAACGAAGGGAAACTGCCAAAAACAGGTACAGCCAATTCTTTTGTACCTTATCATTTAAGAAAAGGATTTGGCATGCCAACAATCGATCATCAGGATGCAATTTTTGCTTACTACTTTTATCGGTTGATTCAGCGAGCTGACGATATAAAACTATTGTACAGCACGCAAAGTGATGGGATTCGAACAGGTGAAATGAGCCGTTTTTTATATCAGTTAAAGTATGAATCGGAATTTCAGGTTTCAGAATTGAGTCCGGGATATGATATCTCTTTAAAAGAGGCTAAGCCAATAAGCATAGAAAAGAATGAACGAATTTTAAATCGATTGGCAGAATATTGCGATGATGGTTTCAGAAGTTTTTCTCCTTCTGCTTTAAATACTTACCTGGCTTGCCCTTTAAGCTTTTACTTCAAATACATTGCAGGTTTAAAAGAACCCGATCAGGTGTTGGAAGAGATTGATCCGCCTACTTTTGGCAATTTGTTTCACAATACGCTTGAAGATCTTTACAAACCGTTTGTTGGCAAAACACTGGAAAAGGAAGATTTAGAGACCATTAGAAAAGATAAAAATCAGATTGAAGAGAAACTGAAGAAAGCATTTCGCGATACTTATTTTAAGATTCCTAAAGAGAAAGAAATTCAAATATCGGGAAGGAATTTGCTGATATTTGATATCCTGAAA
This sequence comes from Marinifilum sp., assembly GCA_025210415.1. Classification (GTDB taxonomy): domain Bacteria; phylum Bacteroidota; class Bacteroidia; order Bacteroidales; family Marinifilaceae; genus Marinifilum. The sequence goes on from JAOARS010000309.1 coordinate 5,283, forward strand.
AAGTATATTGATAGAATTTTGGTTTTGGATCAACAGTTTGCTCCTTTTCAGATTCTTTCTTTGGAAGATGAGTATAAAATTCAGATTCCGATTTTGGGCGATAGAAAGGTAAACATTAAGGGATTAATTGACCGTGTTGATAAAGTGAATGGTACAATTAGGATATTGGATTACAAAACAGGAAAAGCTGATTTGTTCTTTAAGGATATTGAATCCTTGTTCGAGAAAGAGGGTAAGAACAGAAACAAAGCAGCCTTTCAAACCTTATTGTATTGCTTGTTTTATGAAGATAAGACAAAAGCTGTGGGGGCAATTTCGCCTGGAGTATATAGTTTGAAAGAATTCTTTAACAACGAGTTTACGTGCATGTTGACCCGAAAAGAAGGTCGTGCGAAACCAGAACCTGTAGATGATTACCGAGTATATAAGGAAGAGTTTATTAAAGCTCTGCAGGAAATGTTCGAGGAGATTTTTGATCCGAAGATTCCATTTAATCAAGTGGAAAATCAGGATATTTGTAGAACTTGTTTGTATGCGGAGATTTGTCATAGATGATTTTAACCGCACTTTTGTTACCCCAAACCCCTAAAGTGGTTTAATAGTGCGCTGTTCCTTTTAGGGAATTGAAGGGTGAGCGTGGGAAAAACTAACTTATTGAGTGATGAAATTGAGATTTTTCCCTTGTAAGGGAAAATGCCGACAGGCAAAAGGGTGAAAAAAGTATTGCAAATTAAATGCACTCCTATTCCTGTCGAAATCTCCCCTAAAAAGAGGAGAATCCTAAATTAAACTATTGCATATGATGTTGTAGGTTTAAATAACAAATGTGGAATTATAGAAAGATGAAAAAGAGCACAATATTTTTTCTGATGATTTTGCTTGTGAACGTTTCTTTTTCGCAGAAGAAATACAGTATCAAATCGCGTAAAGCGATACATCATTACGAAGAAGCAAGCCAACATTACAGAAACAGAGACAACCGGAAAGCTTTGGAAAGTTTAAGCAAAGCATTGGAGGTGAACGACAAGTTCATTGAGGCTTATCTTTTTCAGGCAGATGTATATTATAGTTTAAAGAATAGTGAAGCTGAAATTGAAGCCTATCAAAGAGCAATAGAAATAGATCGATCTTATTTTCCACGAGTACACTTTAATCTGGGAAATGCTTATTTAAAACAAGGAAAGTATCAAGCTGCTAAAAGCAAATTTGAGGAGTTTTTATCGTTTACAAAAATGTCATCGCGCAATAAGGCAAAGGCACAAAAGCAAATTAAAAATTGTGAGTTTGCACTCAATATGATTGAGAACCCGGTTGAATTTAATCCTGTTAATTTGGGTGATTCAGTAAATACTGAGTATGATGAATATTGGCCAAGTTTAACTGCTGACGAAGAAATATTGGTTTTTACCCGATTGAGTCCGGAAGAAAAATCTACGGAAGTAAAAATTAATTTACAAGAAGATTTTTGGGTATCCTTTAAAGATGAAGATACTTGGCGTTCGGCGGAAAGTTTGTCAGAAACAATAAATACATCAAGTAACGAAGGAGCACAAAGTATTACTGCAGATGGCAGATACATGTACTTTACAGCTTGTGGCAGAAAAGATGGATTAGGAAGGTGTGATATCTACTATTCGCTTCGTGAAGGAGACAAATGGTCAAAGCCAATCAATTTGGGAAAGCCTGTAAATTCGGAAGCTTGGGAAGCTCAGCCAAGCATTTCTGCCGATGGACGAATCTTGTATTTTGTAAGTAATCGAAAAAGCGGCAAAGGAAAAATGGATGTTTGGCGATCTGATTTGTTGGAAATTTTATCTGATGGATCTCAAAGGTGGTCAACTCCTGTAAACCTTGACTTTAATACTGCTTATAATGAATTGTCGCCTTTTATTCATGCAAGTAATCAATATTTGGTAATAGCTTCGGATGGCATGCAAGGAATGGGAGGTTATGATTTGTTTAAATTGACTCGTAATGTAGATAAAAAATGGTCAAAACCTGAAAATTTGGGTTATCCGATTAATACTTTTGGCGATGAAATAGGCTTGGTAATCAATGCAAACAGTAATAAAGCTTACTTTTCTTCAGATAGATTGGAAGGAAAGGGAAAGGATATTTTTGTATTTAATTTGCCGGAAAAACACCAGCCGCCAAAAATATCATGGTTAAAAGGAATGGTGTATGATATTGAAACAAAAGAGAAATTATTTGCTTCTTTAAAACTAATTAACCTGATTTCGAATGATACTGTTACACAAATTTATTCGGACAAAGCGAATGGGGAATACCTGGTTTGTTTGCCAGTTGGTAAAGAATACATGTTTACAGCCGAAAGTGAAGGATACTTGTTTTATTCGGATCATTTTTCTTTGTTGGAAAATCAGGAAAAAAATAAGCCGCAAGAAATGAATATTGGCCTTCAAAAATTGAGAACAGGAAGTGAAATTGTACTGCGAAATGTATTTTTTAATACAGACTCTTGGGAAATTCTGCCAAAATCAGAGAGCGAATTGTCAATTCTGTTCAAACTGATGAATCAGAATCAGGATTTGATTGTTGAGATATCGGGACATACCGACAATACAGGATCGGAAGAACACAATTTGAAACTATCGAAGAATCGAGCAAAATCAGTATGTGATTACCTGATTGAAAAAGGAATTCAAAAAGAACGGCTTTTATACAAAGGATTTGGCTCAGGAAAAGCAATTGCAGATAACAATACTGAAAAAGGTAAGGCATTAAATAGACGAACGGAATTTAGGGTAGTGCATGATTAATTTTTCAACCACAAATTGCACCAATACTGCTTGGCATATTTGTCGAAGGTAAATTTTGGATTAAAAGAATAATCATTCCTAAAAATCCTTAGGTTAAAACCCAAGGTAAAGTGATCAATTCAGCACAAGCTTTTTTCATTTATCCTCTGCTTTAGCTGAGGGCTTAACAGTTTATTAGTTTAAAAACGTTAGTGCAGCCTTCATTACCTCATTCATTTTAGAAATTGTATTTTCTTTAACAATTGAGTTGAGATAACGTTCCTTACCTGATTTTTTATATAATTTCTCCTTTGAAAACCAGTCGGAAGGGTATGAAATTACAGATGAAGTTCCTTGTTTTCCGTATACAGGAAGAGATACATAGTATACATCTTTAATCTCAATTTGCACCTGATTGTTATGTTCCTTCAAGCTTAATGTATAGTACATTCTGGTTTGGAAAACCGATTTGTTTTTACTCAGATAAATCAGGCTGTTGCCTTTTAATTTGGCTTCACCGGAATCGTCATTTATCATTTCAAGATCAATTGCTTCAGTAGAAAGAACCCAATTTTTAATGTTGGTAAAACTATTGGGAACAAGTTGCACGTTTGCTGTAAGCTTTAAAGCTGTTTGTTCATCAATGGTGAGATTTGTATCAACCTGGTTTTGCCCAATTGCAATTATAACTATGGAGAATACAATTAAAGTGCAGAATATTTTTTTCATAGGAATTGAGTTTAGAGGTTATTGTATACATTGGCTATGTCTTAAAATAGCCAATTTAAAAGACAATTCAAAATTTATGAAATCGGGGAGCTTGTTATGCCAAATGTAATATTTAAATGGGCCATATTAGAAAATAGTATCATGCCGATGTAGAAAATCTTAGGTAGTGTGTCCCGAAATTTTTAGGATGCGAAACAATGGCCCATATATTTTCACAATCGGTATTATTTCTCTATTTGGATTGATTTATAACTCAATAGAATGAAATGTTAAAATGAGATATTATGCTCAATTTAATAAACTTGGCAAACTTGACACTTGTTTTTTAAGGAAGAGTAGGATACATTTATTTTTGAATAAGGGAGGAAACGCCAGTTTCCGAATTACATATTTTACTTGATTCGATTCTGAATTCGAGTTTTTAAATATGATTTTTAGTTGTAAGTAATTGAGAAGGGGCATGGCCCCTTTTTTATTTGGCTACCTTTTTGTACACAAAAAATTTATAAATCTGATTTTTTTCATGATTAATGATTGTCTTTATTCATGGGGGTTTTATAATTTTGTTATACCCCAAGCTTAATTAGTATTAATACCGATTGTCATTTCATCCCGATAATTGTAGGGAGATCATTTTAAACGGAATGCATTAAATGATTTTTTAATGAATATCGGCATTATTACTGTAGGCAATTTGAATTGTAAATGGTACAAGAAATACTTTATGCATTATATTTTAACTCCTAAAAGGATATTATTTGTAGTTTTTTTCTATTTAATTGGTTTTTCCTTAAACGCACAAAATTATGTGCAGGATCAATATCATTTGGTTGATCAGTTAAATAAACCGAACCATTGGGTCGATTCTGTTTTTTCCACCATGAGTGATAATGAAAAGATTACCCAGCTTTTTATGATTGCTGCCTATTCCAATAAAAATAAAAAAGAGACTGAGCGCATTGCCAACATCGTTGATAAATATCAGGTAGGTGGAATTATTTTTTTTCATGGAGAGCCAGGTAAACAGGCCGAATTAAGCAATTGGTATCAAAGCTTATCGAAAGTTCCAATGTGGTTGGGAATGGATGCTGAAAACGGGTTGGGAATGAGACTAAAGCAAACCATTAGTTACCCAAGGCAATTGATGTTAGGTGCTGTACAGGATAATGAACTTATTTACAAGCTGGGAAAACAAATTGGGATAGAATGCAAGAGACTTGGAGTACATGTAAACTTCGCACCTGTGATGGATGTGAACAACAATCCTGCAAACCCGGTAATCAATAGTCGATCGTTTGGAGAAGACAGGTACAATGTTAGCAATAAATCTTATGCTTTTGTGAATGGAATGCAAAGTGCCGGAGTTATTGCAGTAGGGAAACACTTTCCTGGTCATGGTGATACGGATACCGATTCTCATGTTGACCTTCCGTTGGTTGATCATCCCAGATCGAGGTTGGATTCGGTGGAGCTATATCCTTTTAAAAAAGTAATTCAGCAAGGACTTGGAGGTGTAATGATTTCGCATTTAAATGTTCCAGCTCTTGATAATGAGGAGAAAATTGCAACTCTTTCGCCTAAAATTGTTACCGACTTGTTAAAGAATGAACTCAACTTTAAGGGATTGGTTTTTACTGATGCTTTAAATATGAAAGGAGTTCGAAAATATCACGAAAAGGGAATTGTTGATGCTAAAGCTTTGCAGGCAGGCAATGATGTTCTGCTATTTACCGAAGATGTTGAAATTGCTCTTACCGAAATTAAAAAAGCCATTGCGCAAGGTGATCTTTCCTGGAATGAAATCAATGAAAAATGTAAAAAAATTCTTCGTGCTAAATATTGGCTTGGCTTAAACGAGTACCAAAAGGTAGATATGAATATGCTTTGGTCAGGCCTGAATACACAGGAAGGTTTTATTTTAAGACGCCAACTTACAGAACAGGCCATTACTTTGGTGAAGAACAATAACAATTTGCTGCCATTAAAAAGATTGGACACTCTTAAAATTGCTTCAATTGCAATGGGAGCCTCTATTCGGAACAGATATCAGGAGTATTTGGGAAGATATACTGATATGGATTTTTACCAGATTGAGAAGAATGCTTCGGAAGAAAACATGGCTATACTTAAGGAAAAGTTAGGAAAGTATAACCTGTTGATTGTTAGTATGCACGATACCGACCAGAGGCCATCTAAAAAGTTTGGCATTACAAATCAAACAATAGAGCTACTCGCAGATCTTTCCAAAAATAAGAAGGTGGTTTTTGATCTGTTTGGGAATCCTTATGCATTGAATATGTATAAGAATTTGAGTGATTTGGATGCAATTCTGGTGTCTTATCAAAATAGCAGGGAATCACAAATGGCTTCTGCACAAATTGTGTTTGGAGGATTGGCAGCAAAAGGAAAGCTTTCGGTTACTGTTAATGATCGGTTTCCGGTGGGAACAGGATTTGAAACCACTCATAATCGCTTAGGATATTCTTTACCTGAACAGGTTGGTTTAAGTACTTTAAAATTGAATGTAATTGATTCTATTGCTGAAAATGCAATTGAAGAAAAAGCAACTCCCGGTTGTCAGGTTTTAATAGCTCGATCGGGAAAGGTGGTATTCAATAGGTCATATGGGCATCATACTTATACAAAAAAAAGACCGGTACGAAATCCTGATATTTATGACTTGGCCTCCGTAACTAAAGTTACGGCTACCTTACCTGCATTAATGCAAATGAGCGATGAGGGATGGATTGATATTGATTCCAAACTTGGGACATATTATTCAAAAGCAAAGCATTCGAACAAAGACAGCTTGGTTTTAAGAAAAATTCTTGCGCACGAAGCTCGTCTTTTAAGTTGGAAGCCCTTTCATTGGGAAGCCGTTGATTCTGCTAGTTTTCAGGACAATTTGTTTAGTACAAAATATACCAAAAGGCATAGTCTTAAAATTGCAAACCGACTTTACATAGACAGGAATTATAAATTTAAAAAAGGAATTTTTTCAAAGGTAAAATCAGATGAATACCCTATTGAAATTGCTGAAAGCTTATACATTAATAAGAACTATAGGGATACCATTTTGCAAGGAATTTTAGATTCAGGTTTTAGAAAGAAGAATGGCTATAGGTACAGCGATCTTGGATTTATATTAATGGGCGAAGTGATTAGGGAAACTTCAAGAGAATCGATAGATAGCTATGTAAACCGTCATTTTTATAGAATGTTAGGAGCTGGAAGCTTGGGTTTTCGCCCTAAAAAAAGATTTAGTCCAGACCGGATTGTTCCGACTCAGGACGATAAATTTTTCAGAAAACAATGGGTGAAAGGATATGTGCACGATCCAACATCAGCAATGTTTGGCGGTGTGGCCGGGCATGCTGGCTTGTTTGGAAATGCCAGTGATTTGGCTAAGTTGGCACAAATGTATTTGCAAAAAGGCGAATATGGTAACGAAACTTACATTAGTGAAGAAACCATAGAAGAATTTAGTTCTCGTGCATATCCCAATGGAGAAAACCGAAGAGGTATTGGTTTCGATAAGCCATTGTTAGATCAGACTGATAATGGCGGGCCAACCAGTCCTTTGGCCTCATTGTTGAGTTATGGGCATACGGGTTTTACCGGAACCATGCTTTGGATCGATCCTGAATATGATTTGATCTACATCTTTTTATCAAACAGAATTTGCCCTGACGAATCCAATACTAAATTGATGGACATGGATGTACGCACTAAAATTCAGGAGTGCATTTACAAGGCAGTAAGGCCGGAAATTACCCCAATACGTCAATTCTCAAACCTTTTGGTTTTACCAATTGACGAAAGGATTTTTAATTAATGATACATTCAGATATTTAGGATCATTGCTTACCTCCTGATCAATCCAATCCGGAAGTTGTATTTGTTCTTTTGGAGATGACAATTCAATTTCAGCAATTATCAATCCTTGGTTATCACCATGAAAAATGTCAATTTCCCAAGTGTGCTGTCCAATTGAAACCAGGTAGCGGGTTTTATCTATTTTAGCATCGCATAACCCAAGTAGGTTTTCTGCATCAATTACAGGAATTTCATATTCGAATTCCGAACGCTTTAAAATATCAGTTCCTGATTTAATTGTAAGGAAAGCCTTTTTATCAGCAATTCTAATTCTGAGACTCTTTTTAGGATCGCTCCAAATGTATCCCTGAATCAACTTTTTTCCATTATCCGGAAGTTGTAACAGGTGTTTATGCACAAGGAACTTTCTTTCGATTTCTATTGCCATATATTTTGGTTATTGATTATCTGTGGCTATTGATAAAACTGATTGCCTATAATTTTTAAGCCATCTAAGGTTAGCATGGGTTCATGATGATCAAAACTATCAATTACAGGAAGCATTACTTTCGAGAGGCCTCCGGTTGCGATTACCTTTGTGTTACCTTCCAATTCCGATTTGATTTCTTTCAAAAGATATTCTACCAAGCCTTTGTATCCCATAACAATTCCTGCTTGTAAGGCATGAGTAGTATTTTTACCAATACACGAAGGAGGAATGGCAATGTCGACATTTGGAAGTTTAGCGGTTTTCTGAGACAGTGATGTCATGGCAGTTTTTAAACCAGGAGCAATGCTAACACCCAATAAATTGCCATCAGCTTTTATAGCAGTAAAGGTTAAAGCTGTTCCAAAATCAACAACGATACAATTGCCTTTGTATTTATTGTGAGCAGCCACAGCATTTGCTACCAAATCGGTGCCGATTTCGTACGGATTTAGAATGCCAATACTCAATTTTGGGTAAAGTTCAGGCTCAACTACCAAAGGTTCTTGCCCGAACAACTTTTTAATCATCTCCTTAATAGGCAGAATTAAAGATGGAACAACACTACTCAAAACAATTTTATCTACCTGCTCGAACCTGATGTTTCGGCTGGCAAATAATGTTCGGTATATAACCTCATATTCATCGGCAGTTTTGTTGGCAACAGTATGAATTCTAAATTGTTCGATCCAATGATTGTTGTCAGACAATCCGCAAACAAGATTTGAGTTTCCTATATCAATAGCCAATAGCATATTTTTAAAATTATGAATTCTTAATAACCTGATTTCGATTAAAAATACTGTCACAGTTTGCACTGATTTTGAGTAGAAATTTTCTCAAATTTCAGAAGTAATATAGGGATATTTCGAGGGGATTTGAGGAAATTTATGACAAAAGCAGGCAAATTTTTTGAAAAAATCATATTCATCCAATCTTCAC
>JAOARS010000310.1 GCA_025210415.1 Marinifilum sp.
ATTCACCACAAATTCCTTTTCGGGTTCCAAAACTTCAGGCATGTCAATCTGAGGATTCAAGCGAGTATTTGGATCTTCAACCATTAGAGGAATTACACCATACATGCGAATTGGCAAATCATTCTCAACATTGGCATGAGGTTGAATCAAACTTACATGAACGTAGGCATTGGGAGCCATCTCTGGTGTAACAGTAAAGCTAAACTTCGATTCTCTCGAATCAGTTTCTACCCAAAAAGCATCCAACACTTTTGCTCCAGTTTCGATACTTACCAAAGCCTTTCCTGATTTAGAAGAAGGAATTGTTATTGTTGCTTCTTCTCCAACCTCATATTTATCCTTATCGGAAACAAAAGAAAGCATATTGGCATTGCCCGGCATTCCTTCCGGTGCTCTTCCGTAGTATTGAGAGAAATAAGCTGTAGTTCCTGTTGAGTGTCCGCTTTCCTGATCGATAACTTGAATTAGGTAACGGCCATAGTCATTCCAATCATTGTATTCGATATTCAACTTATATATTGCCTGTCCATTTTTAGTTGAAATGGTTTTATAATCTACAATACGAGTTGATGATCTTCGAATATAGGAAGCCAGATTTTCTTCACTGGAATCCCACCACCAACGCCAACCAATCTTGTACACTTTTACTACAATCTTCTTTCTGCTAACAGGATTTCCTTCAGCATCAACAGTAGCAATTTTCAGTTCATGCTCAGTATCTGTCAGGTACCAGCCTCGTTTTGATTTCGGCATTTGCATTCCAACAAAAGTATTATAAGGTGCAAATTTCACTTTTTGCATATCGATACTAAAGTCGCCGCCTTCCTCAAAAACTCTGGTAATAAAATTGGCATTCAGCATTCCGGGAGCCGATTTGTTTCCTTTCAGATTTAGAGGAACAACCGCTTTCCCGTTCTGATCAATTTTATCATCGAAAACAACCTGTTCGTCGGCATCAAACTCCTTAACAGGATCATCAAAAATGTATGATTTGTAGTTTTTAAAGGAAGTTTTGGTAGTTGAAAATTTCAGATTAACATTCGACTTTAAGTTGCGTGCCGTTGCCCCATGCAACCATTTCACTTCCATATCCAAATTCTGACCCGAAGCTTTCGATTTTAAAATCTCAGTTCCAAAATCCAAATTAATTTTCAGACGATTTGGTTTTACAGTTTCAATTTTAATTCTCTTTGTAAAACTTGCACCACCAACTTTAATTCTTGCCATCCAATTGCCTGTTGGAGCTTCCACATCTGTTTCACAATTGAAAGAATAAAATCCATTTACGCCACTTGTGTTAACACGATGTACCACGGTTTGTCCTTCCGGATTCAACAATTCAAATATTACCGGATGATTTTGCGGTAAAGTTTTTCCTGCATCTTCCAATACAAAAGTAAGGAACAGCTTATCTCCCGGTCTCCAAACCCCACGTTCTCCATAAATATATCCTTTAATTCCCTTCTGAATTCTTGCTCCACCAACATCAAAATTACTTAAAGACAGAGACGATCCATCATCAAGACGAAGGTATCCTCTTTGCTTGCCTTTCTTCGCTACCAAAAGGAAAGGTTTTCTATCCAACTGCACAGTAGCGAATCCTTGATTATCTGATTTCAATCTGGCCATTAATTGCTTCTGGTAATTGTAAACCTCCAACTCAACACCAGTTTCAGGTTGTGCTGTAAGCAGGTTGGTTACGGCAAAAGTGACTGATTTATTATTTCCAGCCTTTGCAATTAATCCCAAATCAGAAGCAAATATATTGCGATTTATAAATCTTCCTGATCGATAATAAGAAACATGACAAGGGTTTTCTCTTTCGTTCCAATTGTATCCTCTTGGATAAAAGTAATCATCGTACCAACCCGGCTTGTCCCATTCCTTCATTTCATTTTCCAACTCCTGCTCAGCAATCATTTCATCAACCGATGCCAAATTGCTGTCTCTTTCCTTTTCATCTTCGCATCCGTACAACGAATATTCTTTTCGAAACCTTAGCTCCAATCGGTAAATTGCGCCAGGATTTACATCAATAAAACTCGCCACATCAATGGTATGAGCATTCCATTTTCTTAGGTCAATGGCTTCATTTTTTCCCAAGTCAATGCGCTTTTGTAGAACCAAACGCCCAACTCTTCTCAACCTTTCGTGTCCACCCATTCTGTTATCCTGCAAGAATTGATGAACATTGTTTTCGAAAATTTCAATTACACGCAAATCCACTGCCTTTAAGCTAACTGCCTCGAATGGCAAAATCAACCCCTGTGATGAAGGAGAAATAACACCCTTACCCAACAAACGAACTGCTGGTTTAATGTTTTCGAAAATCAACTCTAACTTCTTGCTCTTTTTTAGGGCGTAATCCAAAGCATTCTTGATACCTTCTTCAATTTCAATGGTTCTACGTCCTGCCAATCTGTATTGCGGATAGGCTCTTACTTCATTTCCATCGATGATAAACCTGAAACTTGATTGAGCATCAATACGAATTAAACCTTTTAGGTTCTGATCTTTCTTTAAAGGATCGGAAAAACGAAGAGAAACATATTGTTCCGGCTGCTGAATTACCGTTGCACTCATTAGTTTGAATACATTAATTGCAGGAATTTCCACCTCTTCTTTTCCACTCTCATCAACGCCAATTCTACTTCCATTCCAATGAATTATCAGTTCTCTTTTATCCTCGCTTCTTTGCAAGCTATCAACCACAAAACGATGAACTTTACCATCGCCCGAATGAGTCCAGCCAATTGGCTTCTCTTCTCCATCTAAACTTGCA
>JAOARS010000311.1 GCA_025210415.1 Marinifilum sp.
TATTCGTAACCCGAAATTTAATCGGAATACGAAATACAGGTATTCTGAGGGTATCACTTTAAGTGATGCTCTCAGTTGTTGAAAACAGAACTGTATTTTCTGTATGGTGGTTTAGAATTGATACCCTCACTTTAGTGAGAGCATCAAAAATAAAAAGCTTTGAAAACGCTGTTTTCGGTACAGTTGGGCAAAAAACAGTTTAGATTTTTTATTGTGGATTGTATTGTGGATTTATTCGTAACCCGAACTTTAGTCGGGATACGAAACCAATAAGCCATTTATTTCCATTATTAAGTTTTAATCCCAATTGGGGGTGTATAACCAGCATGAAGATTTAAATCAGAATATGGTATAAAATGCTCTTTCTGATGGCCTCTAATTAAAAAAATGACAGCCTCATCTTTATAAAAACGATAAAGATTGAGGCTGTCGACTTTTCACTAATTTATCTTGCTAAAACTACTTGTTTTCCCACCAGTTAGGAAAGTTGATGTGATCTGATCCTCCCATCAAATCAATTGCTTTTTGGTAATTTTCTTTGTTGTTCAACTGCTCATCTGCAGGATAGTAATATCTTGATGGAATCATGGCTTTGCCGTCAACCACATTGATATTATCAAGGTTAGGTTTCTGCTCAGGCAAGCCTGTTCTCTTGAAATCGAACCATCCTTCGAATCCTACAAGAAAGTTTGCCAACCATTTTTGAGTCATGATCTGATTCAATGCTTTTGCAGAATTGTATGCCACCTCAGCTTCTGTCAAATAATCAGGAGCATCCACACTGTAGTAAGCCAATGAAGCATTAATCCCATTATTGTAGTGTGTTTCAGCCAGTGCATCGCCACCTGCAATGATTCCTTTCTGAGCTGCTTCAGCTTTGATGAATTCTACCTCTGCATAATTCATCATCATGTAATTGAAACCATCTGGTTGATCATAGAATCTTCCTTTATCCAAACGAGACATTTTGTCCTGATCGACTCCCAATGCCTGTTCTGTACCGTCGGTAATTCCCACAGGGAAACCTGCATAAACCGGATTGTTATCTCCATCAACAAAAGCAGGATCAAAGAAAGCAGACATTCTGGGATCATTCAATTTGTGCATGATAGAGTCCATTGTATTGGTCATTAACCAAAGGTTATAATCTCCAAAACGTAACATCGAAGGGTACGACTGGTTTGGTTTAGCACCTAAAGCTTCCATCTGCATGTTATCGGCATTGCTTTCCATGATTGGTTCATTAGAAATAATCTGTTGAAGATCTGTAGCAACATCTACCTTCGCAGAAATCCTCATCAGGTATCTCATACGTAAGGAGTTTGCAAATTTTTGCCATTTGGACAAATCACCTTCAAAAATGATATCGCCATTAATTTTGGCTGTAGAAGATTTAAACAAACTGTTTGCCTGCTCTAAAGATTCAATAATACCATCTGTACCGGTATAAATTTCTTGCTGTGTATTATAAATTGGTGTAAAGTTTTCGTCCGACTTCCCTTTTGCAGCTTCTGCGTAAGGAACATTCCCCCAATTGTCGGTTAATTGAGCTGCAGCCCATGCTTTCATGGTTAAACCAACTGCCTTGTAAGAGTCGTTTGTCTGTTTAAGATTCATCATGATTTCAATGTCTCTTATTAGACTATAAAGCGTTTGCCAGTATGTATTGTTCGCATCCCATTGGAAACGTTCAAAATCGTTGTAATCCCATTTGGCAATATGGTGAGCAGAAGCTCCTGCTCTTTCAAAAGCTTGTGCAGAATGAGCATAAGCACTGGTTCTTAAAATGTTCACCAACATTAAATCTGGTGTAGCATTTTCGGGATAGTTAGGGTTTGTGTTGATCTCTTCGAAATCATCGGTACATGAAATCATGTTTACACAAGCCAAAACCAATATCAATAATTTCTTAATTGTGTTCATTTTATAAAGCTCTTAAAGAAGTGGATTAAAATTTGAAACTTAGGTTGAAACCAATACTTCTGGTTGAAGGGTAAGAGAATTCTTCAACACCTGGCATATAGTTTTCATTTTCATATGATCCTGTTTCCGGATCGAAATAATCTTGTTCTGTCCAAAGGGCCAGGTTACGGCCTACCAACGACAAGCTTAAATCTGTAATTGGCAGGTTCTTCATCATCTTTTGTGGGAAAGTGTAACCAATGCTCAACTCACGGAATTTCACGAATGAAGCATCAAACAAAGCACTCTCTTCGTGTACTCTTCGGTACTTGGCTTTGTGGTAAGTTTGAGACGTAACTTTCACATCGTTTTCAACATATCCGTTTGCCGAAGCATCCCAACGTACACCATCACCAATTACTCCATCGGCACCATTGGTACGGCCTTTTAATGTATGGTCTAATACTCCGGTTCTTGAAGCTATTGAATAGAAACGTGAAACGACTTCACCTCCTTGACGCCAATCGAATACTGCACTTACTCTAAAGTTTTTATATTTGAATGAGTTTACAATACCTAAAATAAAATCGGGATTGTAGTTACCCAACTTTTTAATTGTTGGATCTGGTACAGGGCTTCCATTTTCATAAACCGTTCTCATTTGACCGTTCACTTCCACTTGCTTGAAACCAGTTCCATAAAAATTACCCAATTTATCACCCTCTTTAGCAATAGCATACACTTTTGCTGCATCGTTGTCATATGGGGTAGAGAATTTGTAGATGTATTCATCCATTCCTTCAGCAATCGACTTGATTTTACCTTCGTTTTTAGAGAAGTTAAAAGTCATATCCCACTGGAAATTCTTTGTTTTCACAGGAGTTACATTCAACATTGCCTCGATACCTGTATTCTGAATTTTCCCGGCATTTACAAATCTTGCTGAGTAACCGCTTGAGTTGGCAATTGGCAATTTGATAATCTGGTTGCTGTTGTTATTTCTGTACCAGGTAACGTCCATGTTCACTCTACCTTTGAATAATGCTAATTCAGCACCAAATTCATACGAGCTTTGCTTTTCTGGCTTCAATTTAGAACTTGGAATTACTTCATTATCAGAAAGGCCATAAGAAGAAGCGTATGGGGTAGTATACTTGTAAACACCTCTTAATCTGTAAGGATCTGTATCGTTACCCACCTCGGCATAACTTGCTCTCAGTTTTGCATAGCTGATAAACTTTGGCAGTTTCATCATGTCGCTAACAATACCACTCAACGATACCGATGGGTAGAAATAAGAGTTGTTTCCATCAGGTAAAGTTGATGACCAGTCGTTACGTGCAGTAACATCAAGGAAAATCATATCTTTATAACCGAACTGGGCCATTCCATACAAACTGTTAATTTCTTTTTCTGTATCATACTGTGTAGCTTCTAATGGTACAGCCGTGTTGTTTAATGAATACACACCTGGAATAGCCAACTCATTGGCAATGGTGCTGGTAAAAGTATTCATTTGTTTCATTTGGTTTCCTCCAACAGAGAAAGTAGCTTGAATTGAGCTTCCAATTAAATCGCTATAACTCAACAAGAAATCATGGTTCTGTTCCTTGAAGAAAACATCTGTTTCTCTGTACATTCCTTTCTGGAAACGTTTAGAGCTGTATGCACGCTTACTTACACGATTATCTTGAAACCAGTCGATACCTGTACGTCCCATCAAACTTAACTTAGGCGTAATTTGATAATTTAACACGATGTTACCAATCATTCTGTTTTTTCTAAACCCATTGGTGTTTTCATACATATTAAAATATGGGTTTTCGTGCCAGATGTTGTAAGAGAACTGCTGTACATTCTCCAATCCTGGTTGCCAGTAGTCCTTAAATGATTCTGTATTTAGGTTACGGCCATACCATGCAAACAA
>JAOARS010000022.1 GCA_025210415.1 Marinifilum sp.
GGGTTTACTGCTTTTTTATCATTAATACCGATTGTATAATGAAATGAGCCTTATTTTCGTTTCACTCGAAAGGCTCAACCATTATTACATCGGCATTATACCAAATAATCAATATAGCTCACTTCATTTTTAAAATGGTATAACATGAAGTTTTATGTCGTTTTTATTGGGAATCCGAACTTTAGTCGGAATCCCAAACTGACAACTGACAACTGATAACTGATAACTGTTACCACCTATTGTCCATCTCCGGTTATTACAACTTTAATGGTACTCAGAAAAAGTATCAGGTCTAGTTTTAACGACCAGGTGTCTATGTACATCATATCTAACCTCATCCATTCATCGAACGGAATGTTATTTCTGCCTGATACCTGCCAAATGCATGTAATTCCGGGTTTCATGCTTAGGCGACGCCTTTGCCAACGCTGATATTGCTGGACTTCGGAAGGAATTGGAGGCCGTGGGCCAACAATCGACATTTCTCCCTTTAAAACATTGAAAAATTGTGGCAATTCATCCAAAGATGTTTTGCGTAAAAATCTTCCTACCCGAGTTACTCTTGGGTCATTTTTTATTTTGAATACAGGGCCCGATTGCTCATTCATGTTTTCCAGTTTAACCCTTAAAGCTTCGGCATTCTCAACCATTGTTCTAAATTTTAAACATTTAAACAATCGTCCGTTTAAGCCAACTCTTTCTTGCTTAAAGAAAATAGATCCTCCATCTTCTATTTTAATTGCAATTGCGATTCCTAGCAAAACCGGAGAAATCAGTACTACAATCAGGAAAGAGAATACAAAGTCTAGCAACTCTTTTACTTTAAGAGCAAAGTAATTTTTTGTGTTGTTTGCAAAAGTTAGGAATGGCAATTCCTTAAAGTAGGTTAAGTGCGATCGCATGCTAACAACACTTAAAAGTTCAGAGTACACTCTAAAAGTTACTCCAACTTCCGAGCAGGCATAAATTAATGCACGTACCTCATCGTTATTGAATTTCCCTTTACAGTAAATTACTTCATCAACTACATTGGCATCGATTATTTCATTCAACTGAAAGTGTTCATTCAATACTCTTACATGCGAGTCGTATTTTGTTTTGATCTGTTTACTATCAGACATTATTGCCCAAACACGGTATCCCCAATCGCGAATAAATAGCATTCGTTCTATAAAGTGCAAGTATGAATCATCATCAGCAACAATCAAAACATTTCGGGTGTTGTATCCTTTTCCTCTGATTTTCTTAAAAATGGTATAGCTCATCATTCTGAAACTGAACAATACTGTCATGTTTAAACAGGCAAAAAGAGCGAGAATAAGAAACGGAACTGTATCGGTTAAAAACAGGGAACCCAAATACAATAATCCGGAGCTTATGAATACCATTGCAAAATATTCGGCAAACAATTCGGAATAGGTTTTTACCCGCAGCATTTTGCCAAGCTTAAATTCTTTTAAGAGGGTGTACCAAATGGCTATTATCATTAAATAAATAGTATTGGTATCGTGAACTGTAATGTCGAAAGGCCGCAGATAGGTGTTTGTTGCCCAAGCAACAAACCAATAGCAGCCAACAGATAAAGCAACCTGTACAATGGTGCTTATCCTTGCTAGTGTTTGTTCTCTTCCTTTAATCATGGTTGGTTTTAAGGTTTTAAAGTGAATTTATGGTTGATGTTATTTTGTGAATGAAATAACGATCGGAATGTTTAATGGTTTATTGATTTCAAACACCCTCCTGAAAGGAGGACTTTGGAAGCTGCATTTTTTTTGCTTTATGCTTAAAATTGATTGCTGAGAGCTGATTGCTAAGAACTGAAGATCCTCACTTGAAGTGGGAATATCAAAAGCTTGGTTTCAAACACCCCCCTGAAAGGGGGACTTTGGTTGCTGCATTTTTTTTGCTTTATGCTTAAAGTTGATTGCTGAGAGCTGATTGCTAAGAACTGAAGATCCTCACTTGAAGTGGGAATATCAAAAACTTGGTTTCAAACACCCCCCTGAATCCCCCCTGAAAGGGGGACTTTGGCTGCTGCATAATATTCGCGCAACTGATAACTGATAACTGATAACTGATAACTGATAACTGATAACCGATAACTGATAATTGATAATTGACAACTGAAAATTAATTACTGATTGCTAAAAATTGTCTTCACCCTTTCTTTCAGCACATAGTAGATGAATAGCGAATTGGTTACCAGGTATCTTTTCCACATTCTTCCGGGTTCTTGTAAAAATCGGTAGAACCATTCCAGGCCTGATTTCTGCATCCAGGTTGGTGCTCGTTTCACTTTTCCTGCTACCACATCAAAAGATCCTCCAACTCCCATTATAAAAGGTACTTTTAATTGATTTTTATAGGTATTCAGGAATATCTCCTTGGTTGGGGAACTGATGGCTACAAATAGGATATCGGCTTTTGATTCTGCTATTTGGCCTGCAATATTTGCTTCTTCTTCCTTTTTAAAGTATCCGTTTCGGTAGCCGGCAATTATTTCTTTCCCAAAAACAGATTCATATTTTTTTACCACTTCAGAAACAACTTCTTCCCTGCCTCCAAAAAAGAAAATTTTATATTTTTTTTCTGATGCAAGAATAATCAATTCCTGCATTAAGTCTACTCCTGCAACTCGTTCCGGCAATGGTTTTCCTAATATTCCTGCTGCCCAAACCACAGCCATTCCATCTGCATTGATAATGTCACTCTCTACAACCGATTGATACAATTCCTCATCATCTTGCATGTTTACAAGCTTTGCTGCATTTACTACAATGTGTTGAATCGTTTTTTTTTCGCGAATGGAATCATCAATGATATCGACGGTTTCGCGCATTGTTAAAACATCAACCGGCGAATTCATTATTGTAACTCGTTTTCTCATATTCCGGTGTTTTTAAGGTTTCTGATAAATAGGTTGACAATGCCAAAAACATCCAGGCTTGTGCCCATCGGATGTATGGTATTTTAGTTGTAAATCTTTTTCCTGATTGAAAAAAGAAATAGCCTTTTGAACTTTGCAGGTTTGAAATTGTCCAGTTCAACACTCGATCTATCAAATCGATATTTGAATGAAACTGATTCATTTTACTAAGTGTAATCGGAAGTTGAGCCGGGCAGTGTATATCAATTGGGTGAATTGAGTTGTTAAAGTACTTGGGTACGCCTTCATCTGTAAAGAAGGTATTCAAATAATAATCTAATCCTTTTTTTATTTTATTGCTAAAAGATTGATCGTTGGTATATTTTTGATAGTCAGATAGTGCTTCCAAATTAAATCCGGTATGAAAATTATCAATCCACTGATGATAAGGTAATGTTCCATAAGCCCAGGAACCATCTTCGTTCTGATAGTTTACACTAAACTGTACTGATTTTTTAGCTTCTTCAGCCAATATTTTTTCTTTGGTTATTGAATAAATCCGCGAAAGCGTTTTGCTTCCCAGCAATGAGGCATTAAATACTTTGGTTTGATCTAATGGTGAATAAGAAAAACAAAAGTCGCCGTTTCCGTTGTAGCTGCGATGCAGATCGTTTAAAATAAAATCTTTTGAGCTTATGGCTGTTTCCAATAGTTCAGCATCTTTTACAATTTCGTAGGCATCCAATAATGCATTGGCTACATAAGATGTAACAACAACCGAGGGGGTTCCTTTGGGTTGGAAAAAGGCTCTTGCCTGCCAATCGAAATTATAGCCCCAACATGCTCCCGACCATCCTGTTGATTGTAGTTCCAATATCTTTTTGCTTAAAAAAAGAATCCGGGATCTTACCTCCTGTGTGCGATTAATGTGATAAAGCTTACAATAACCACTAAGAAATAAACCAAGACCTTTAGGATTATAAGCTTTTTTAACCCCTGCAAGATCCCGGAAATTTATTGGATTTCTTTTAAAGGTTTGAATCCATATCAATCTCATTAGTCGACTTTTTCTTAATAAGGGAATCGACTGAAAAAGTTTGGAGTTTAATCCATCATAAGGATCCCAACCTTTGTATTCCTGGCTTTCTATATATTCCCGTAATTGTTCGAGACTTTTTTCTATCATTTCTTAATGTGATTTTTCTTTTATTTGAGATATTACTTCGCTAATGGTGAAGAATTCTATTTTTTTCTTTTTGGATTTTCTTGCCAAATAGTCTATTGCATCGGGGTAGTAAAAATCTTTAGGGTGCCCTACCAATACAAATGGATGAAATGAAAAGCCTGACTTTTGCGCTACTTGTTTTGCCGAGCGCATAAACTTTCTCATTTTAGATTTTGAGAACAAGCAAAAATCCCAGGTAACAGCTTCCTTGTTAAAAAGATACCTGATTGTTTCCCATTTGGATTTTTTTGCACTGTTATTTTTGAACTTCTCTATTGAATTGGCCTTGTTTTTTAGTGCCGAGCGAACTCTTACCGAGTCGTATTTTGTAATTCTGCGAATTGTTTTTGCATAAACGGGTAATTCCAGAAAATCATTTTGTTTGGTTTGTTTTGAGAGTAGGGAACCATTGGCAAACCAAAATGGAACATCGGCTTTTATCATAGAGTAATCATAGTTCGATAATTTTCCTTCTGCTTTACCTCCGTAATAAACCGAACTATCAGCTATAAAGTCATTTTCTTTTAAGATTTTTAGCAAGCGTTCCGATGGGTCGATGTTGTATCCTCCTGCTCGTAACACATTGCATTTGTAATTGGGGTTAATGGGTTGAAGCATTGCTTCGAGTTCTTCTTTTCCTTTTCGTATGAGTTCTGCTAATCCCATACTAATATCTTCGTTAGCTTGATCTGGCACCTCGGGCAAACGCCAGTAATCCATATTCAGAATCCATTCTCCGTTTTTATATTCAGCATCAATCCATTGTGGATGTATGTGCAACTGAATGTCGTGGCCTAACTGATGTGCTTTTTTAATTTGGCATTCCATAGCTTCTGCCGGGTTGCGGCTATATCCCATTGTATTGCCACTTTCGTAGGTTTCCTTTAGTTTCCAGTACTCAACTACCTCGAAGAATATGGTAAGCTTTATTCCATATTTGCAGCAAATTGCCAACAACTGGTTGGTGGGCTCTATAATGTGTGTGAATACATCGCCTCTTCCCGAGCCAAATAATTCATAGTCTAATGTCAAGCAAAGGTGGGTCATTTTATTGTTTTGAGA
>JAOARS010000312.1 GCA_025210415.1 Marinifilum sp.
GAATTCCATACCAATTTTAAAGTGGTTCGTTGAGGAATTTCATCCAGTTCAATGAACTTGATCTTCATATCGTAGCCTAGTTTAAGGGAGGTTGGAACGATGGATACTCCAAAGTTATTTTCGATTAACCTGAAAATAGAACTTGCATTTACTGTATTGTGAGAGATGATGGGAGAGAATCCTGCATCATCGAAAATCTGCATTACCTTTTCGTAATAGGATTGACTATAGGAAGAATCAAACAGGATGAATGGCTCATCTTTGAATTGTGATAAACCTTCGAAATTACTTGCATCCACCTTGTGATCAGCAGGAAGAACCAGTGAGAAAGTATCTTCGAAAAGAGGAAGAATGTTCAAACCCCTGGGTACACGTTCCATTCTAACAAAACCAACATCAATTTCCTGTTTCAACAAAGCTTTAATTTGCTTGTTGTTGTCCATTTCGTTGATGTCGAACAATACGTTGGGATGTTCTTCCTTAAACTTCAGCAATAAATCAGGAATAACCCTTTGCATGGCAGAACCCACATAACCCAACTTTAGGTTTCCATCCATTCCATCGTTAAGCAATTTGGCATGCGAAATGATATCATCCAAACGCTGAAAGTTATTGATCAATTCTCGTTGCATGTATTCCCCGGCTTTGGTCAACTTTACCTTTCTATTGTGCCTTTCAAACAGATTTACCCCCAGTGCTTCCTCCATTTGTTTGATCTGTCGGCTTAAACCAGGTTGAGATATGAACAATCTTTCCGAAGCTTTTCTAAAATGCAAGTCCTCGGCCAACGCTAAAAAATACCTGAAATGTCTAAATTCCGTTTGATAACTCATAGTTATGAATCCCTAAATTAAATAGTATTGTTAGGTATCAAACTTAGTGATAACTTTACACAATTAGAAATTCTCCCATGCAATACTCAAGTGAGCTAGGAGGAAAATTTAAGCAACAAATTTAGATCTAAATCAATATGAAGCAATTAATCGAATGTGTTCCTAATTTTTCTGAGGGGAACGACATGAATATCATTAAGCAGATTACGAACGAAATTGAATCTGTAGAAGGCGTTAGCCTAATTGACGTTGATCCGGGAAAAGCAACCAACCGTACAGTTGTTACCATGGTTGGAACTCCTGATGAGGTTTGTGAAGCAGCTTTTCGTGCTGTTAAAAAAGCAGCTGAATTAATTGACATGAGCAAGCACACTGGTGCTCATCCACGTTTTGGTGCTACCGATGTTTGTCCGTTGGTTCCTGTAGCGAACATTACAATGGAAGAAACGGTTGAGTACGCACACAAATTGGCTCAGCGTATTGGTGAAGAAGCTGGCGTGCCAGTTTACTGTTATGAGCATGCTGCTCGTAAGGCAGATCGTAAGAACCTGGCAGTTTGTCGCGAAGGAGAATACGAAGCTGTAAAAGAAAGAATCGGAACGGAAGAGTGGAAGCCAGATTTTGGTCCTGCTGCATTTACTGATGAAGTAGCAAAATCAGGTGTTACAGCGGTTGGTGCTCGTAACTTCCTAATCGCATATAACTTCAACTTGAATACCACTTCTACTCGTCGTGCAAATGCCATTGCATTCGACGTTCGTGAGCGTGGTCGTACCAAGCGTGAAGGACATCCTATCACAGGTAAAATCATTAAAGATGAAAATGGTAAGCCAGTAATGACACCTGGTACTTTGAAAGCTACCAAGGCAATCGGATGGTTTATTGAAGAATTCGGAGTGGCGCAGATCTCTATGAACATGACAGATATCTCTGTGACTTCTATCCACAAAGCATTTGATGAGGTATGTGCTAAGGCTCAGGCTCGCGGTATCCGTGTAACTGGTTCTGAGTTGGTAGGTGTTGTACCATTGAAAGCAATGTTGGATGCAGGTAAGCATTACCTTCGCATGCAAGGTCGTTCTACTGGTATCGCTGATCGCGAAATTATTAAGATTGCAGTAAAATCTCTTGGTTTGGATGAGTTATACCCATTCGATGCCGACAAGAAGATTATTGAATACATTTTAGAGAACGAAGCAAAGAAAGGTCAGAAGAAATTGGTTGACATGAACCTGACTGAATTCGTTGAAGAAACAGCTTCTGAATCTATGGCTCCAGGTGGAGGATCTATCTCTGCTTATATGGGTGCTATGGGTGCTGCATTGGGTTCAATGGTTGCGAACCTTTCTGCTCACAAACCAGGATGGGACGAGCGTTGGGAAGAGTTCTCTGATTGGGCTGAAAAAGGAAAAGAATACCACACCAAACTAACTTGGTTGGTTGATGAAGATACAAATGCATTCAACAAAATTATGGATGCGGTTCGTATGCCAAAAGGAACAGAAGAAGAAAAAACTGCTCGTGCTGAAGCAATGGAAGAGGCAACCAAGTTTGCAACTATGGTTCCTTTCCAAACCATGGAACTTTGTTTAGGTTGCATGGATGTTTGTAAAGCAATGGCTGAAATCGGAAACCCTAATTCGGTTACCGATGCCGGAGTAGGAGCCTTGGCTGCTCGTTCGGGTGTAATTGGTGCATTCATGAATGTGAAAATCAATGCTGCTGATCTTACGGACAAGGCTTGGGCTGAAGACATCATCGCTAAAGGACAAGCGATTGTAGACAAAGCAGTGGCTTACGAAAAAGAAGTTGTTGATATAGTGAATGCTAAGATCTAATTAGTGAATTACTATGTTGTTGTTGAACCTGCCAGTTTTCTGGCAGGTTTTTTTGTTTAAAAACTGCAGGCCTTTGATGTTCTCACTAGAGTGAGGGTATCAATCTAAAATACAATTGAGAGCCTCACTTTGAGTGAGAGCATCAAGGATAAAACAGCTTAAATTTGGAATTCTCTCCTTTTAAGAGTCTGTCCCGAGAATCGGGAGGAGATGGCGACAGCCAGGGGGGTGTACTTTGGAATAAAATGTCAGGTTATTGATGCTCTCACTTCAAGTGAGGGTATCAATAATTGTTGTTCAAAAACAAATTGAAAGAAAATCTTGGCAGGAGAATTCTTGCCAAGGTTTAGCTTGTGGTAATCACTGAGAGCATCACTTGGAGTGATACCCTCAGAACCCCTACTTTTGATGCTCTCACTAGAGTGAGGGTATCAATCTAAAATCTAAAATACAATTGAGAATCTCACTTTGAGTGAGAATCTCAAAGCATGATGGAATTAATTCCAAAGGGATTACATGTTTATAGCAGCATATTTTTTTACAACATGGTATCTGTAAACATTTGAATCATATTGATTCAAAATCACAAAATATTCGAAATTTACCCAAATCAAGAGGAAAAATGCCAATACTACCATATTATTTCCTTCCTCCCATGAGCAGCAAGCAAATAACACAGCATTATTTTGTTCCTCCCATGGGCAGCAAGCAAATAACACAGCATTATTTTGTTCCTGCCATCAGCAGCAAGAAAATAACGACCATTATTTTGCTCTCGCCAGTGGCAGGAGAGAAATAACGTTACCTTATTCTCCAATGCTTACTCGCTTTTAAAGGATGTTTAATTAAGAAATGTACCGTGTCAATGGAATGGTGAAAATACAGATGAGTTTTTAGCCTTTTCATTATGGGTAGAATGTCCATACATGATGAAACTCTAAGTATTTAAGTCATTTTAAGCACCGATAATGCTTTCCAATAAAAATTTCACTCTTAGTTCGCATTCGTTATTACACATTACCAATTAACCATTGATAACTCTGGGTTATTATATCTTGATGAAACTAGTCTTGTTGGGTATTAAAATAGCCTATACATTTGCAATAGAATAATTCTACCTAAAATCCGTAAGGATTTTTCTTTGCGGTCTTATTATTAAAGGATGAAGTCAATTGGTATCATGAAATGATATGTTTGCTTTGCACGCTTTGCGTGAGATTTAAGGTAGAAGAATTTAAATGATTAGTTTAAAACAAACGACATAAAATACATAAACAATGTTTAAATACGGGATAGATCGACTAACAGTTGATAAAACAATACAGATTGCTCGCGGAGAGCTAAAAGCTGTCTTAACTGAAGAAGCTATTGCTAAAGTAAATGAATGTAGAGCCAAGGTTGAGACTATGGCCAATTCAGACAAAGCGGTTTATGGTGTGAACACTGGTTTCGGACCACTTTGTGATACGCAGATTTCTCCGGAAGAAACAAGTAAACTTCAAGAGAACCTGATCATTACTCATGCCGTTGGAGTTGGTAATCCAATTGATAAAGAATTGTCAAAGATCATGATGATTTGTAAAGTTCATGCTTTATCACAAGGATTTTCAGGAGTACGTTTAGAGGTGATTGAGCGTATTCTATTTTTCATTGAAAATGATATTTTACCA
>JAOARS010000313.1 GCA_025210415.1 Marinifilum sp.
AGCGTTAAATTGTTTTGAATATTTTGAGTTTAGACAAGTTAAAAAATTAAGGCATAGCAGAGTTACGGCGCAATTTTTTAATGAAGTGTAAACTTAAAATAGCAGAAGAATAATGCTCATTTCAATGTAATATTGGTATTAATCTATAAAACCGTATTATTTATTGGTTGTCGATTTTGGTTTTGAATCAAAATCAGTCGCCCATTTTTTATTTGGATATCTACTCATTTTAAATACCAGTTCTCCTCCGTTCATGATATCGCTGTGATTAATGAAACTCTTATTCCATTTTTTACCATTTAACCATACCGATTTAATGTATATATTCTTAGAAGAATAATTTTCAGTTTGAATCTTAAATTTCTTTCCATTCTCCAAATGAACCACCGCCTCATTTACCGAAGGAGTTCCAATTACATATTGACCAGAAGCCGGACAAACAGGATAAAATCCCAAAGAAGAAAATATATACCAGGCCGACATTTGTCCACAATCATCATTCCCACACAATCCGTCAGGTTTGTTTAGATACTTGGTGTTCATAATCTGGTTTATGCGTTCCTGGCTTTTCCAAGGTTTTCCGGCCCAGTTGTACATGTATGCTACATGATGACTTGGTTCATTTCCATGCACATATCCTCCCATAATTCCTTCTCTAGTAATATCCTCCGTATGAGCAAAATATTTGTCAGGGATATGCATGGTAAAAAGCGAATCCAGATGTTCTGAAAATCGCTCTTCACCACCCATTTTACTAACCAAACCATTAACATTTTGAGGAACATACAAGGAATAGTTCCACGAATTTCCCTCAATAAATCCTCCTCCATGTGTATCCAAAGGATCAAATGGAGATACCCAATTACCAGTTTTTGTTTTTGCTCTTACATAGCCTGATGTATCATCAAATAAATTTCTCCAGTTTTCTGATCGTTTCAAGTATTCTTTTTCCAAATCTGATTTTCCCATGCTTTTGGCAAGTTGGGAAATGGTCCAATCATCGTAAGAATATTCTAATGTAATAGAAGCTCCAACTTTGCTTGTTTCATGTGGCACATAACCATATTTCAGGTAATCACCTATTCCACCGTATATTTTATAGTTGGCACTGGAAACACATGCTTCCAATGCTTTTTCTTTATCAACTCCCTCAAGTCCGTTAACCAAAGCATCTGCAATTACAGGCACTGCATGATACCCAATCATACACCAGTTTTCATTTCCAAAGTGGCTCCATATTGGTAAAATTTTGTGAACACTTTGCTCATAATGCGCCAACATAGAATTAATCATGTCAGCTGATCTTTTAGGCTGAATAAGAGACAATAACGGATGTTGTGCTCGATAAGTATCCCACAATGAGAAAACGGTGTAATTTGTAAATCCTTCTGCTTGATGAATATTGTGATCCAAACCTCTGTATTTTCCATCAACATCCATGTATTCAATTGGATTAATAAATGAATGATACATAGAAGTGTAAAATGTTGTTTTCTTTTCGTCTGATGCTGATATTTTTATTCTACTTAATTCTTTTTGCCACTTTGCCTTTGTTTCTTGTCTTATTTTCTCAAAGTTAAAATGAGGAACTTCAGCTTTCAAGTTTTTCAGTGCACCTTCTGTGCTCACTGCCGAAAGAGCAAATTTCACTTTAATTTTCTCATCCTTTTTTGTGGTAAAATTAAAGTTTGCTGTTAATGCTTTCCCTGCCATTTCGGGGAAATTCTTTGTTTCATCGAACTTGCGCCAAAAACCATTGTAAACAACTTTCTCATTGTTTCGGCATGCATAACTTTCTATGGGCTTAGAAAAACTCATTGCAAAATACTGGTAGTTCGATCTTGCCCAACCGCGAGTTATTCTGTAACCTGTAACCAATGTGTCATTTTCAACCCTAATGGTCGACCATAGCACCTTTCCATTATAATTGTAAATTCCATGAGTCAAATCAAGAATAATATGAGATTCATCGGAAGAAGGAAAAGTATATTGATGAAATCCTACTCGCTGAGTTGCTGTCAGCTCAGCTTTAATATTGTAATCATCCAATTCTACAGCGTAATATCCGGGTTCTGCTTTTTCAGTTTCTTTTCTAAACATTGAGCGATATCCGCCAAGTGTATTGTCAATTGTTCCGGGATTGTAATTTACCTTCCCTACTGTTGGCATGATTAAAAAATCACCCAAATCGGAATGCCCTGTCCCACTAAAATGGGTATGGCTAAAGCCAACGATAGATTTGTCTCTATACTGATATCCGGCACAATAACGATAAACTCCTTTATTGTACTTTCCTTCATGAATAAATTGTACACTATCTGTATCTGGACTCAACTGAACCATTCCGAAAGGTGCACATGCACCCGGAAAAGTATGTCCCATTTCTTCCGTGCCAATAAATGGATCAACATATTGCGTTAAATCATTATTCTGAGCATAAGCAGTTGCACTGCAAAAAAGGCAACAAGCAGTAAAAAAGGCAAAAACAAAAGATCTCATATATCTGTATTTTAATATTTTAAACAAGTTACTGTAATTTAATTAAGCTTAGTTTGCATCTGAAAACGATGGAGGCCGAGTTGATAATGCAAAACTTTTATTTGAAACATCACTTAAAACAAACTCTATGGTTCCTCCATTCATTATGTCAGAATAACTGAACCAACTTTTGTTCCAATCAACACCATTAATTTTCATGGATTGGATGTAAACATTTTCTTTTGAATAATTTCTGGCAACAATTTCAAGTGAATTACCATTGCTCATATTCATTTTTACATACGGAACGGCTGGAGATGTTATTACATATTGATCACTACCAGGGCAAACAGGGTAAAATCCCATTGCATTGAAAATATACCAAGCCGACATTTGCCCGCAATCATCATTCCCACAGAGAGAACCAGGTTGGTTACCATATTGCGTATCAATAATTTTACGGGTTAATTCTTGTGTTTTCCATGCCTGCTCTGCATAGCTGTATAAATGACTAATATGATGGCTGGGTTCATTACCGTGCCAATAATCGCCTATTCGTCCATGTATATCATCAACACCAAGGTAATCTTCACCTTTTTTATTGGCAAACACAGCATCCAACTTATCAGTGAAATTTTTATTTCCTCCATATAAGTTTATTAATCCTTGAACATCATGTGGTACTGTCCAGGTATATTGCCATGTAGTTCCTTCAGTAAAAGCACCTAAATGTTTAAAAAAGTGCGGGTCAAAATCAGGCATCCAATCGCCTTTACTATCCTTAGGCCTCATCCAGGCAATTTCTGAATCGAACAGGTTTTTATATGCCATTGCTCTTTTCGAAAATCGCTCATAATCTTCAGTTTTTCCCAATGCTTTGGCAAAACGTGCTATACAATAATCATCGTAAGCATACTCTAATGTTTTTGATACCGATTCATTCTCAAGATCATAAGGCACATATCCCAATTTCTCATATTCTTTTGTGGCATCATATTCAGGATGTGTTGCCGAATGAACACAAGCCTGATAAGCCAATTCCCAATCAATTCCTTGAACGTCTTTAAAATAAGCATCAACAATAACGGGTACTGCATGATATCCAATCATACACCATGTTTCGTTATTCCAGAAGGACCAAATGGGCAGCAAGTTATCCGGGCTTTGCTCATAATGTTTCAACATCGATTGAATCATGTTTGCATTTCTGTCAGCCTGAGTCAAGCAGAATAAAGGATGAGTTGCCCTATAAGTATCCCATAAAGAAAATACTGTATAATTGTCAAAGTTTTCTGCCTTGTAAATATTCTGATCTAGCCCACGATAGTTTCTGTCTACATCAAAATAGTTTGTTGGTGACATAAAAGCATGATAGGCTGCGGTGTAAAAAGTTTCTTTTTGCTCTTTGGAACCTTCCACTTCGAATTTTGCCAGTTCTTTATTCCAAAGAGATTTTCCTTTGTTTTTGATATCTTCAAAATTCCAATCCGGAATTTCCGTATCCAAATTCTTTTTTGCATTGGCAGTGCTAATGGCAGAAATTCCGACTTTTACCATTATTTGTTCAGATTCTTTCGTATTATAATCTGCTACAAATTGAATGTCGGGGCCAGCACTCTCAATACTGCTTCTAAATCGGTATGTTTTATAAGAATCATATTTTTGCTCTTTCCCATCGGAAAAGATTCGGGTATTATCGAAAGGCCGGGAAAATTTAGCAGCAAAATATACATATCTTTCTTTTGCCCATCCTTTCACCTGATGCATTCCGGTAATGGTTACCTCATCTTCAACACGAACATTAGACCAAATTACTTTGTGTCTTAATACATGACTAAGATCCAACACAATATGGGCACTATCAGTTTTTGGAAAGGTATATCGCATCAATCCTGCACGATTCGTAGCAGTAAGCTCTACCTTTACATCGTAATCATCAAGAAGTACGGAATAATAATTGACTTCAGCAATCTCATTATCGTGCGAAAAACGGGAAAGGTATCCTTCTTCACTAAAATCTTTTTTCCCATTTCTAATATGAAGTTTTCCTGTTGTAGGCATAAATAGAATATCTCCCATATCAGGAATACCGGTTCCATGTAAATGAGTCATGGAAAAGCCATAAATGGTACTGTCTGAATATTCGTATCCCGAGGCTGCTCCCCATTTCCATTTCTCTGTATCCGGACTAAGTTGTACCATTCCGAACGGAACTTGCGGCCCCGGATAAGTATTTCCTTCGCCCAAAGTTCCAACCAAAGGATTTACATATTGGCAATAATCTTTTTGTAAGCTTGCAGTTGGTTTTGTTTGACTTGAGCAAGCAAACAGTGTTAAAGAAATAAGGATTAAGCTGATTTTATTGAGTGATAAGTTCATTCTGTTGTCGTTTTAAGGAAATTACATCCTCATTTAAATTGTGTTTAAGTGCATTTCATCTTGGTTATTGTTCCCATAATTGCTCAACAGGAATACCTGTAATTTGTTTTACTTGCTCCCAAGTTCATTTTACTCCATTGTCAGGCAGCATACTTTGGTTTAGTTTATAAACAAAATCTTTGTGCATGTTTCTTTCTGAAATAAACATTATTAACATTGGAGAATGCTTAGTGTAATCTGCATTTTTTAATTGCTTTGTTTTGAATCATTGCATATTATTTTTTGTTATCATTCAACAACTAACTAAAACGATTTAGCGTTTTGTAAAAAAATAGATTGCTACAAAGCAATAGAGTCATTTTCACTTTTATATTTTAAATTTTGATTTATCTCTTTGAGTGCGTATGCATATGCACCAATAGAAATTGCTTTGCTAGCTCCCAGCTTACTTGAACTAATTGCCAACCTTGGTTCCGGATCATATTTTAAGCTTTTGTCAGTTTCTGGAATTATAATTTCCCTGGAACGATCTTTTATAAATTCTTTGAATTCTTCTTCCTTATCGATATTGTAAACTTTTTGTATTAAGCGTGCTTGCTTCTCTCCAAGAGCTGTATAGTATTGCCCATTTATTTCTTGCATAACTGCCGGCATGTATAAATCGCTTGCTCCTGTAAGTCCGCCTCCAATTACTGCAATTCCGTCTGTAATTGTTAGCAGGTTTGCCAAACTATCGCCCAAGCAACTGCCAAACTGCTGAAAAGCTAATTTTGCTGCTTCCATATTCGAATGATGCTCATCTTTCGCGATTGCATAGATATCTTTGGGCATTAAATCTTCATTTAATTCATTATGGGCATTTTCGTAATAAACCCTTTGAATGGCTCTTGCACTAATACCCTCTTCGGCAAAACGCTCAGGAAATAACCTCGAACTTGTCAGCCAAACTTCACTTGCAATTGAATTATCGCCGATAAACAGATTGTTGTTTTGCACCAATCCTGCACCAAATCCAGTTCCTAAAGTTATTCCAATCAAATTGTGATATCTCTTGGGACTATTTACCTCTTCCAGTTTTTTATTAATTTCCGGAAGTATGCCTCCCAATGCTTCTCCATATGCAAATAAATCACCATCATTGTTAATAAAAACCGGGATGCTAAACAATTCTTCAAGCATTGGCCCTAATGCGATTCCTCCTCTAAAAGCTGGCAAATTTGCTAGATCTCCAATGATTCCTTGCCGATAATCTGCTGGTCCGGGAAAAGCAAAACTAATGGCTACAGGCTTTTCAGCAAGCATTTTTTTTACCTCTTGAAAGCCATTTACAATTGTTTCCAAACAAGAATCCAAATGGTGAGCATTGGAAGGTTTGCGAACTGGTTTAATAATTTCAGTTCCAGCTTTTAT
>JAOARS010000314.1 GCA_025210415.1 Marinifilum sp.
AAGCAAGCAAGAACAATGGAAAAATTAATGCATCACTTCAGTCTTTTTATTTGACAACCGAAAAGATGAAAAATAGTTTTTTGAATTCAAGAGCAATTCAAAAACTACAAGAGAATGCGTTAAAATCGGTAAATGGAAAAATTCCTGAAACCTTACCTGCCCTGCTTATAAAGAAACTTGGTTTAATTAATCTGCACGAGGCTCTGCTTCAGATTCATTTTCCACAGAACACAGAAATTCTTAAAAAAGCTCAATACCGATTAAAGTTTGAAGAGTTGTTTTACATTCAACTCAACATCCTTAAAATGAAAATGAAACGGAAAATCCTTTACAAAGGACACCCGTTTTCTGTTATTGGCAATTACTTTAATACCTTCTATAAAAACAATTTACCTTTCGAATTAACCAATGCTCAAAAAAGAGTTATTAAAGAAATTCGGAAAGATGTTGGTAGTGGCAAGCAAATGAATCGCCTTTTGCAGGGCGATGTTGGTAGTGGTAAAACCATGGTTGGATTAATGTGCATGCTAATGGCTCTTGATAATGGTTGCCAGGCTTGCCTAATGGCTCCTACAGAAATATTGGCAACACAACACATGGAAAGTATTTCAGAATTTCTGGAAGGCATTGATGTAAACGTTGCATTGCTTACCGGATCGACAAAACAAAAAGACAGACGCAGAATACATGAGGATCTGAAAAGTGGTGAATTGCAAATTCTGATTGGAACACATGCCTTGCTCGAAGATGTTGTACAGTTTAACAATCTGGGATTGGTTATTATTGATGAGCAACACAGGTTTGGTGTAGCTCAACGTGCTCGATTATGGAAGAAGAATCACATTCCTCCTCATATTTTGGTAATGACTGCAACTCCAATACCAAGAACTTTAGCAATGACACTTTATGGTGACCTTGAGGTTTCGGTAATTGATGAGTTGCCTCCGGGAAGAAAACCAATCCAAACTGTACATTATTTTGAGAACAGACGACGACAGGTTTATGAATTCATGAAAAAACAGATCGATTTGGGAAGACAAATCTATTTGGTTTATCCGATGATTAAAGAATCGGAGAAAATGGATTATAAAAATCTGGAAGAAGGATACGAAAGTGTTGCCAAATCGTTTCCACCTGAAAAATATGGCATAAGCATGGTGCATGGTAAAATGAAACCAGCGGAAAAAGATGCAGAAATGCAAAAATTTGCCCAGGGAGAAACCAAAATTATGGTTGCCACAACAGTAATCGAGGTAGGTGTGAACGTTCCGAATGCATCGGTAATGGTAATTGAAAGTACAGAAAGGTTTGGCCTGTCGCAACTTCATCAGTTACGAGGTAGAGTTGGTCGTGGAGCAGAACAATCGTATTGTATTCTGATGTCGTCATATAAAATTTCAAATGAATCGAGAAAACGTATCGAAACAATGGTGCGTACCAACGATGGTTTTGAAATTGCCGAAGTTGATTTAAAACTGCGTGGCCCCGGAGATATTGAGGGAACTCAGCAAAGCGGTATTTCCTACGATTTAAAAATCGCTCATCTTGGTAAAGATGGACAGTTATTACAATATGCCAGAGATATTGCCCAGGAAATTCTTGATAACGACCCCCTGCTTGAAAAAAAAGAAAACTTTACATTGGCAAAACAAGTAAAAAGACTTAGCAAAACAAAAATCAACTGGAGCGTAATTAGCTAATTATTGAATTATGAGTTAATAATTATAAATTTGTTCCACATTCAAAATCAATGATCAATAGCCCAAAAACAACAAATTATTATTATCACAAACTAGGGTTCATTGCATCTTATTCGGTACAATTACAATAATCAATTTTATACTATTTCTATGAAAAAACTATTACTAATCTCTTTCTTATCGCTATTCTTTTTAACAGAAAATGCGTTTGCTCAGGAAGACAATGCTTTTTATGGTTTCGATAACTCTTTCGAAAACCTAAGTAATCCCGATTCTATCAGCCTATTCTCCGGTGCTATTGCTTTTGCCCAAATTGGTGGCGAAAACTACGCTGGTGCAAGATTCCAACCAGAATTGAGCTTGGGTAAAGTAGGTGTAGGATTCGATATTCCTGTTTATTTTAACCTGGAATCAGGAGACTTTTACAGCGATGAATTCAAAAACGGATCAGGAATATTTCGATTAATCAGCTATGTGCGTTATGGCCGAAAGAAAAAAGATCCTGTTTTTATTAAAGTTGGCCAGTTAAGAGGCGAATCTCTCGGATATGGAAGTTTACTAAACAACTACAACAACTCGCCAAGTTTTGAGAAAAGAAAAGTAGGCCTTAGCTACGATTTCAGAATTAAAAAAGTTGTTGGTATCGAAGGTTTATATAGCGATTTTAATGTTGAATCATTTAATCTGTTTGCAATTCGTCCATACGTTCGTCCATTCGGGGCAAGTGGAATTCCAGTTCTTAAAACATTAGATTTTGGATTTTCTTATATTACCGATAAAGATCAAACTGATCGTTTTGGCGACAATACCGGTAAAAATGAATTCCTGTCGGATGGAATGAAAGCTTATGGTTTCGATATGGGAATTACATTCATCAACTCCAATTTTATTAACCTTACGGGATACACACATTTTAGTAAACTCACAAAAATCAAATCAGATTCTCTTGCAAGATTCCACCAGGCAATTCCTCCAACACAAGGATATGGTGCAGGAAAAGGAATGGGAATTGGTGTAAATGCCAATATGAATGTTATTGGTAATTTTTTCAGATTAAATTCCAGGATTGAACGTCTTTGGTACACCGATAATTACCTGCCACAATTTTTCGATGCACATTATGAAATCAATAAAGATGCTAAAATTGTTGCTTTGGGAGATGCAAAAAACAAACAAGGTATTTATGGTTCGTTAACAGCATCGTTAATGGACAAGATTTTGGTTGGAGGTAGTTTATTACTGCCGGATAATGTTAGTGAGGAAACTCCGGCTACCATGCAATTGAATTTGCGCACGAAAGATTTATTTGATAAGATTATTATTGAAGGATATTATACCAAAGCAAACCTTGTTGATTTTGGCAATGCATTTACATTCGACGAAAACTCGCTTGCATTAATGAGATTTGCCTATAAAATTAGTCCAATTATCGCAACAGGTATCGATTACAAATGGACATGGAGTAAGCAAGACGACGGAGGTTATAAAGCTGATAATTCGGTGATGCCTTATATTGCACTTAGGTTTCAATTTTAAATAATAGAATAATCTCACGTAAGATTTTACCCAATGTATTTTAACATGCATTGGGTAATACCGATTGTGAAAATATATGAGCCACTGCTTCACAATCCTGAATTCACCGAGACACAATGCCTAACATTTTCTAAATCGGCATACTATTTTCCCAAATGGCTCATTTATTCATAATCAATCATAAAATAAGAAGAGCTTACCTTTGTCCCTATAAATTTGAAATTCAAAAGTACAGATTTTGAAACATTCACTTCATTCATATCAACCGAAATAAAGATTTCTTACTTCTTTCAACTCAACACTTTGTTAATAACGCAAATTGATCCAAACTGTAAAGTTTAAACATCTGGAAATTTATATCAAGTTATTTTTAAGCACCTTGTAATCCAACGACCAAAAACTAGCTATCAACTAATACTCACACTTAATAAAATAACAAATTCACAAAAAAGAAGAAAGCGCCTTTATCACCTCTATTTATCTCTGAAAAGAAATTCTTATTCATAAATTTTTGGTGCACTGCAAAATTTACACAGATCACTATTATCTATAAGTAATCTAAATTACCTCGTTTGCGAAAAACACTAAAATTAGCGATTTTTTTCTTGAATAGCCCAAACTAACTGTAAGCAATACAGATACATGAAAAACTGCAATCTCTACATTACAAAAGTAAGGAAGTCCCTCTATTTAAACACGCTATAAATAGACTTTTTCAGGATGGAATGTGCTCTAAAGTGTTAATTTTGTTGCCATGTGTTAAATAACATGTATTATTAAACGTGCTGATATACAGCAAACAAACACATGCAATTATTAAAGGGGGCTAAACCATGAGTAATCCCAAACAAATTGATCATGAGGGAACTATCCTTGACATTGAGGGTGGGAAAATTACAGTCGGAATTGTTAATATTTCGGCTTGTGCAGGTTGTCATGCCAAAGGTGCATGTACAATGTCTGACATGAAAGAAAAATCAATTGATGTTATTGATTATAGCGACAAATATTCTGTTGGGGAGAAAGTAAAATTAACTTATCAGGAATCCTTAGGATGGTTCGCTTTGATGCTAGCTTATGTGTTTCCCTTTGTATTGGTTCTGCTTGTTCTTTTTGTAGCAACAACAATTACTAACAACGAATTAATAAGCGGTTTATTGTCTTTGGCAATATTACCTCCTTATTATATCATATTGTCTTTTTTTAAGGGACAATTAAAGAAAACGTTTTCATTTACAATAGAAAAAATCGTAAACATTTAATTCTATGAGCATTATAGCTATCACTATTCTTGCTTTGTGTGCTATTGGTGTTACAGCAGCAATTATCCTGTTTTTTGTAGCCCAAAAATTCAAAGTATACGAAGATCCTCGTATCGACGAGGTTGAAGAAGCATTGCCTGCAGCTAACTGTGGAGGTTGTGGTTATCCGGGTTGTAGAGGTTTTGCCGAAGCATTGGTTAAAGCCGACGACATCTCTAACTTCAACTGTCCTGTTGGTGGAGCCGCAGTAATGTCGCATGTTGGTGCCCTTTTAGGACACGAAGTTAAAGTAGCAGACCCAACTGTTGCTGTAGTACGTTGTAACGGAACTTGCGAAAATCGACCAAAAACCAACCAATACGATGGAGCTTCATCTTGTTCTATTGCTGCATCACTTTATAGTGGTGAAACTGGTTGTCAGTACGGTTGTTTAGGTTTAGGAGAGTGTGTTGAAGCATGTAATTTCGACGCCATGTATATGGACAAAGAAACAGGACTTCCGGTGATTATCGAAGACAAATGTGTTTCTTGTGGTGCTTGTGTTACGGCTTGTCCAAACAACATTATCGAGCTTCGTAAAAAAGGTCCAAAAAGTCGCCGAATCTTTGTGTCATGTGTAAATAAAGACAAAGGTGCTGTAGCTAAAAAAGCTTGTAATGTAGCATGTATTGGCTGTCGCAAGTGTGAGAAAGAATGTCCTTTTGATGCAATTGTAGTAGAAAACAATCTTGCATACATTGACTACGACAAGTGTAAATTGTGTAGAAAATGTGTAGTTGTTTGTCCAACAAATGCAATACACGAATTAAACTTCCCTCCTCGTAAAGAGAAGCCAGCAGTTAAAGCTGATGCTAAAACAGTAAAGCCAGTAGCTAAGGTCAAAGCGGAAGTAAAAGATGCTCCTAAAGCTGAGCCAAAAGCGAACGATTCGAAAGAAGAAACATCTGATAACAAATAAAATTAAGTACTTAAAGTTATAAGTTGTAAGTATTTAAAGTTCATTTTTATTGCTTATACAGTTTTAGGCACTTGAGGTACTTAAGACACTTGTAACCAAAAAACTTAACAAATAAGAAAGGAGATTAATCAGTGTTAAAAACATTTTCTATAGGAGGTATTCATCCGGCAGAGAACAAACTATCTGCTGAAAGCGCAATCCAGGTATTGCCAATACCCCAAATGGTTAGCATTCCAATTTCACAACATATTGGTGCTCCTGCTACTCCTGTTGTAAAAAAGAACGACGAAGTTAAAGTAGGACAATTAATTGCCAAATCTTCTGGATTTGTATCTGCGAACATTCACTCTTCTGTTTCAGGAAAAGTATTCAAGGTAGATGATATCATGGATGCTAGTGGTTTCCGCAGAACTTCAATCATCATTAAAGTTGAAGGTGATGAATGGTTAGAACATATCGACAGAAGTGAAGACTTGGTGAAAGAAATCAGTGCAAGCAAAGAGGAAATCATTAAGCGTGTTGGCGATGCAGGTATCGTTGGGCTTGGTGGAGCAACTTTCCCTGCGCATGTAAAACTTTCTGTTCCTCCGGGAAAAACTGCAGAGGTTTTAATCATTAATGCTGTTGAGTGTGAGCCTTACTTGACTTCTGACCACAGAATCATGTTGGAAAAAGGTGATGAAGTATTGGTTGGTACTCAAATCTTAATGAAAGCTTTAGAGGTAAACAAAGCAATTATAGGTATTGAGAATAATAAACCGGATGCAATTGCACACCTAACAAAACTTGCTGCAAATTATGAAGGAATTGAGATTTGTCCTTTAAAAACTCAGTATCCACAAGGTGGTGAAAAACAATTGATCTCAGCTACCATCAAACGTGAAGTTCCGTCTGGAGCTCTTCCTATCGAGGTTGGCGCTGTTGTTCAAAATGTAGGTACTGCTTTTGCAGTTTACGAAGCAATTCAGAAAAACAAACCACTAATAGAGCGTGTTGCAACCATTACAGGTAAATCGTTAAAGAACCCTTCGAACTGGATGTTCAGAATCGGAACTCCTGTTAAAGATATTATCGAAGCTGCGGGTGGAATGCCTGAAGATACTGGTAAAATTGTTGGTGGTGGTCCGATGATGGGTAAAGCATTATCAAGTGTTGATGTTCCACTAACCAAAGGTAGTTCTGGTTTATTGCTACTTCCTCGTGAAGAAACTGCACGTAAAGCAACTAAAGCATGTATTCGTTGTGGTAAATGTGTTTCTGTTTGTCCTATGGGACTTGAGCCATATTTGCTAATGGTTTGTGCTGATCAGAAAAATTACGAGCGTTTAGAAAAAGATGCAGTTATGGATTGTATCGAATGTGGTTCTTGTAGCTATACCTGTCCGGCACACCGTCCTTTATTGGATTATATCCGATTGGGAAAAGGGAAAGTTGGCCAGATTATGAGAGCGCGTAAATAAAATAATTACGAATGACGAATGAACAATTACGAATATTAATTATGAATTGGGAATGATGAGTTATGAATGCTTTTTTACTCATTCACTCATTCACTCATTTACAAATAAACTAATTAACAAATAGATATGAACACCAAAGTACTTGTCGCACCATCTCCGCATGTTCACAGTGGAGATTCCATACAGAAAAATATGTATGGTGTGGTATTTGCGATGCTTCCGGCGCTACTATTTTCGTTCTTTTACTTTGGATTAGGTGCACTAGTTGTAACCCTAACCGCCGTAGCATCATGTTACTTATTCGAATTCTTAATTCAAAAACACATACTAAAGACTGAGGTTACTGTTAACGATGGCTCTGCCCTTATTACTGGTATTCTTTTAGCCTTTAATGTTCCTTCTAACCTTCCAATCTGGATCATCGTAATTGGAGCATTGGTTGCAATTGGTATTGGTAAGATGACATTTGGAGGATTAGGAAACAATGTATTCAATCCAGCATTGGTTGGTCGTGTATTCCTATTAATTTCCTTCCCTGTTCAAATGACAAGCTGGCCAAAGCCTGTAGGTCTTTCTTCAGGTTATATTGATGTTGAAACAGGAGCTACACCTCTTGCGATCATTAAAGAAGGATTAAATAGTGGACAGCCATTATCTAAATTAATGTCGGAAATTCCATCAAACATGGATCTTTTCCTTGGAAACAT
>JAOARS010000315.1 GCA_025210415.1 Marinifilum sp.
ATTATTCTTCTGCTATTTTAAGTTTACACTTCATTAAAAAATTGCGCCGTAACTCTGCTATGCCTTAATTTTTTAACTTGTCTAAACTCAAAATATTCAAAACAATTTAACGCTCATTCCAAAATAAAATTGGTATAACAATCCCACAACAAGCTTAATGCTCTTTTCCCCTATAAACTCCACTACCAAAACAATAAACCCCAAATAATTAACTCGAATCTTATCTCAAAAAACAATTTCAATTAAAATATGCTAAACAAAATGGCTCTAAAAAATATTTTTTAGTTAACTTCACATTTGCTTAAAAAAACAGAATAATTCTTAAAACAATAATTATGGGAAAATTTACCTTATATGATTTCTTATCCTTTGTTCTTCCCGGAGGCACATTTATTGGTATACTTTACTCAAGTTTAAACATCCCACATTCAACAATAATTCAAAAAGAAATATTTATCATTCCTTTTTTAGTGATTTCCTATTTATTAGGCCATCTCTTCAGTTTGTTAGGTCAAAAAATAGAAAAGGAAACTTTTCACAAACATCCTTTCTGGACAGACTACCTAAAGGCAAACATTACAATGGCAAAAGAAATCAACGAGCTATCAATTGATAAACTTAAAAACAAAAGTTTTATTGACAAGGAAGGTAAAATCCTTCAAAATGAGTCGGGGAAAGCTTATGATAGCATTTATACCTTTCTGGAAATGGAAGAAAAAGATTCCAAAATAAAAACCTTAATGGCACAATATGGATTCTTTAGAAATACATCAGGAGTATGGTTTGTATTGCTAATGATACAAATTGTATTGTTCGCTTTAAACTTACTCAACATTGTAGAACTAAATAAATCCTTGCTTTGGAACTGGATGCTAACCTTCTCATTTCTTAGCGCACTTTTTTCTTCTGTTATACTAATGAAACAGCGAAAAAAAATGGCAATGAAATTTGTATACCTCAGCTTTCGGGCATACACAAAACAAAGTACAACAGACTAATAAAAAAAACTTCTATAATAATTTACAAACATGAAAAAAACATTCAACCGCAAAAAAAGGCCTGTAAAGAGAGAAATTAACACGAATGATTTATTTACAGGAGCAAAAACACCCGAATATGCAGTATTCTATAACATCGCTTACTGGTGGGTTAGCGATTTTTTAAAATCTTTATACGAACCACACAACAAAAAATCGCAGCAAGAAAATCACAGCGACAATTATTCCAAATACATTTATCGCTTTAACCAGGAAGAAAACAACCCAAGCCTTTCCGATGCAGATTATTTAAAACTAAAAGATTATCTATGGAAAGGATATCTTTTTGCAAAGAACTCAACAAACATTGATGTAAGTGAAAAAGACAAGAGAATGATTCACCAGATGATTCGAAAGTTAGCAGACATCCGAAATTTTCATTCACATTACTGGCACGAAAATTCGAATTTAGAATGCGATAAAGAATTCTGCATTTGGATTAATTTTTTGCACAATTATGCTTTGGATCAACTGCAAAAAGAATTTCCAAAGGAAGTTGACAAATACAAAGAAAAACGCAAATCAAACTCTCTGTTTGATACATATAATGGAAAAAATTTTATCTCCCAGGACGGAAGAAATTTCTTTTTAAGTTTCTTTTTAAAACGGAGCGAAATTTCACGTTTCATGCAACAAAGAACTGGCTGCAAAAGAAACGACAAACCCGAATTTAAACTAAAGCATTTGCTTTACAGGTATTACACACATCGCGATGGAGCTACCAAAAATCGCTACAGCATAGAAAATACCGTATTCTCTCAACTAAATCCCAAATCGCAAACGGAAATTGCTCATGCCCGCCAGCTGTACAAAATGATTTCCTACTTGCGCGACCTGCCCGTTGAAATGGTTAACACCAAACTTTTCCCATTGTTTCTAAAAGGAGAAGAAGTTAAGAATTCGGAACAAATTATCAATTTCATATCCCATTACAATTTGCTAGATGCTTGCGAATTTAGAACCTTAAGCACAAAAAATGGTGATACCATTAAAAATACTGTTTGTTTTACTTATCCAGGCAGTGAATACCAGTTCGAGATGAAAGTAAATGCACTACACAAACTCATATTAGATGTAATTCGTAATCCTGAACGCGAAAAAGAAATGTACAATACCCTTGCAACATTTACTCAGTTTAGAGATGAATTTCCCGAAAAACTCGATCAGTTTACAAACGGATTGAGACAAGAAGATGAAATGCTGGAATACTACACCTTTAAACTAAAAACTACCGATAAAACCAGAGGAAAACTATGGCAAGTTATTGATAAAGTTACCAACAACAAAAGAATTGCTTACAAGGACAAAAATGAACTGTTGCAATTAATTAAGGAAGACGCAATAGAACTAACCTATCACAATTTCTATTTCGAGCAAGATCAAAAACCAAGAAGAGAAACGCAATTCATGCAGTTTGCTGTAAATTATTTAATCGACCAGAATGTTGTTCCTGAATGGGAATGGCTAATGGAAAAATTCGAAACCGAAGAGGTGATATCCGAACAAGATGATAAAAGACAAATTAAAAGAATAAAAATCTACAGCAATTGCATACCGGAAGGGTGTCGTTTAAGCCTAAAAGACAACCAGGTATTGGTACGATTAAAAACCGAACCAAACCGCTTGTTCGGAATAGGTGAAACAGCCATGAGAAATTTAATTTTTGCGCATTTTCATAACAAACCAATCGAGAATATCCTAAGCAGAATTGTTGCAGACCTGAACCAAATTCAGGAAAGCGCACAAGAACAAACAACACTTCCCTATGAGAATTTAAAATTGCTGTGCAACAAAACCATGCCAAGATACCTAAAGGTAATGATGCGCGATAAAGAAATTTTAGATAAAGAAAACATGGCTTACGCAAGCCAAAAAACTTGTGAAAGAATTGAAAGGCTTGTTGCCTATTTTGAAA
Organism: Marinifilum sp.; assembly: GCA_025210415.1. Taxonomy (GTDB): domain Bacteria; phylum Bacteroidota; class Bacteroidia; order Bacteroidales; family Marinifilaceae; genus Marinifilum. The sequence continues at coordinate 2,953 of JAOARS010000315.1, forward strand.
GCATTTTAAAAGGAGATATTCAACTAAACAAGAAAGAAATCAACACGCAACTGATTCGTTGTTACAAATATTTCGATTGGAAATACCCACACAGCAGCGAATACAAATTCTTGCGACAAAACGAATACCAGTTAATGAGCATTTATCATTACACCTTAGCCAAACCAAACTTAAAAACTTCCTATTTAAGAGGTTTAAGAACAAAATTGTTTGTTGACATTCGCTCCCATTTGCCCAACGATTTAAATGCAATACTTGAAAACAACACTTCGTTAAACGGCCTGCTTACCGATATTTTAAAAGCTACAACAAGCAAATTAAAAAAATGGAGCTGCTCGTTTGCAGAAATGAATCCTGATGTAAAAAAAGCCTGCCTAAGAAAACTGGGAATTAAAACACCGGTAAATCCCGTTCCCGAAGCCAACATTAAGCAAAACCTTGTGCAAATGCAATACTTGCCACTATTGCTTCATCCTGCATTGGTAATGAAAGCTTTTCGTTTTGAGCAACACTCACATTGGTTCTCCGATTTTAGAAACGACACCAATAACAGCAAAGGCTTAATAAAAGAAAACTATCAATTTGAACCTTACCTTGCTTTGTACAGCGATACAGAAAAACAAGCAATTGCACAATGGAAAGCATGCCAGCACAAAACAATTGGCAAGGTAAACCAATTAAAAACTTTAGATACACTTGTTTGGAAAATGGCACAAGTTTATTTGAAAAAATCGGGTTCGGGTGCAATGAAACAAATTACAGAACTGCTAATTAACAAAACCGATGACTCTTTCCAACTAAACCAGTTGCACAACACCACACTTCCGGTGTACGAAGGAAAAACAAATCAAAACAAAAACTACTGCATAAATGTAAAATTTAAACAACTGGGCAATTTTATGCTGATAACAGGAAAACCTTTAGAAAAATTAGCTGCCCAACTGTTCAGAAGATACAATACCAATCAACAATTAAGTGATATTGGAATTACAGAAAACAAACATGTTTATCAGATCGATTACTCGCTGATAAAACAAGAAATGGACAGGGTTTATTACGAATCGTTAATGTGTATCGATTACATTTTACAGTGGGAACAAAAAATTGTTGATTCAATTCCACAAACAGACAAAGCCAATTTGATCAATGAATGTTATGAACAAGGTACAAAAGCATATTTGGCTTTCAGGGAAGTTTGCAAAGCCGCAATACTAACAGAAAAAGATGAAAACGAATTGTGTAACTTGCGCAACCATGCCATGCACGCCAAAATACCGGAAACTTTTAGCTACCACGAAAAACTAAATGATAACAGGATAAAAGAAATACTGCAAATTACCGATAAAATGCTTGAAAAATACCGAAAAAAAGATGTGTATTACGAGGTTTTGGCCTCTATGACAAGAACTTAAAAACGATACGGTGTAATCAGTTTCTTTTTGAAAGCTATTAACACCGGCACTTGGTTCAAGTGCTGATTCGTTTGGGGTGTAATCAGTTTCTTTTTGAAAGCTATTAACACCTCTTACACAATTGCATCCTGCAATTATTTCGGTGTAATCAGTTTCTTTTTGAAAGCTATTAACACCATAGATATGTCAATTTTCTGTTTAATTGTTGGTGTAATCAGTTTCTTTTTGAAAGCTATTAACACCATGCAACCAAAACAATACACAGATAAAGAGGGTGTAATCAGTTTCTTTTTGAAAGCTATTAACACCTTGGTCTAAAATTTTAATTGAAACATCTTCGGTGTAATCAGTTTCTTTTTGAAAGCTATTAACACCAAAAGGATTGTTTCGAATAATTTGCAGGATGGTGCAATCAGTTTCTTTTTGAAAGCTATTAATACCATTTTAAAAATGAAGTGAGCTATATTGATTATTTGGTATAATGCCGATGTAATAATGGTTGAGCCTTTCGAGTGAAACCTATATAAGGCTCATTTCATTATGCAATCGGTATTACAGGAAATATAAACCAAATTGGAATACCTCAATTTCTTCTAAAACTCTCAATTAATGGATAAAATCGAAGAATACATTTACAATTTTGAAGGAGAGCAAAGAGAAATTCTTTTACAACTTCATAACCTGTTGTTGTCTTTTCCACATGTTGTAGCAAAGTACAAATACAAAATAC
>JAOARS010000316.1 GCA_025210415.1 Marinifilum sp.
AAACGACGAGCAAAAGCATCAACAACACGAGCAATTTTACTAAGGCCTGTAATGTATCCGTTAGGAATATATGCCACGTGAGCTCTGCCTACAAAAGGCAACATGTGATGTTCGCACATCGAATACACCTCAATATCTTTTACGATTACCATTTGCTTGTAATCTTCCTTAAACATGGCAGATCGTAAAATATCTTCTGGTTTGATATGATATCCCTGTGTTAAAAATTGCATGGCTTTGGCAACACGCAAAGGAGTTTTTTCCAAACCTTCTCGTTCTGCATCTTCACCAAGTAATTCTAAAACTTTTTTATAGTGATACATCAGTTCTTCTGTAGTTTCCTGATTGTATTTTTCTATTTTTGTGAATCCTTTATCTTCTTGTCCGTTAATTGAAAATTCCATTCGTCACAGTGTTTTTAATAAGTCGTTGTATTTCTTTGCAAATTAAGTAATAATTTCACCTTTATAACAAACTTTTAGTTGCTTTGTTTTAGCTAAGTTCTTGCATTTATGGATATTTTAATCGTTACAGAAACTTTTGATGTACTTAAAGATTTTATTTCACAACTTGAATTGGAGGAAAATTTAGGGCAAAATTATGCTCGTTTCAAATACAAGGAGCAATCTTTAGATATTCTTATTTCGGGATATGGTGGAAGCATGTCAGTTTATGCATTTACGAAAGCAATCGATCAAAACAAGTATGATTTGGTTCTGCAATTTGGACAATGTTACTCTTTAAACGATCAGATTAAAAAAGGTCAGATGGTTTGTATTATCGACGATTATTTTGGAGATATAGGAATTGGAATGGATAATAATTTTGCATCGGTATTCGACCTTGAGCAAAGAAATAAGAATGAATTTCCTTTCAAAAATCAAATTCTGGAAAATGAAAGTTTGATGCCGGAAGTTTTAGCAGATATCAGAAAGGCAAGTGGCATTACCTGTAACGCGATTCCAAATCAAATTAATGCTATTGCAAATTCCTATGTGAAGAATTATCCCGATGTTATAAGCAGGGAAGGAGCCAATATGTTATATATCTGCCAAAAAGAATCTCTTCAATTGGTTCAACTTTTCTATGTGCTCGATAGAATAGAGAATGTACAAAATTCAATTGTGCCAGATGAATCTATGGTAAAATCAATCAATGAAATGATTGAATTAATTTTTTCGGCATCGGAAATTGCTATTTCGTGAAATGTACCAATACAGCTTTTTTGTAGTAAATAGCTTGAAATAATCCTCGTGTAAACATGAAACCTAGCATGGCAATCCACAGGCCATGATTTTCGAGAATTCCGTTTAAAAAGTAATAAAGAGGTATAAAAATCAGAATGGTTGCAGCCATCATGGTTTTTCTCATGTAAGAAGATGCAGTTGCACCAATAAAAATTCCATCCATTAGAAATGATGCAAAACTTAAAATAGGAAGTAGAATAATCCATTTTAAATATTCACGTGCAATTGTAATTGTCGATTCAACATCGGTAAGGATTGATAAAATATCAATACCAAAAAAGCCATAAACAGCTGTAAACAGAATACTAATACCTATTCCCCAAATAAAAAGCAAGCGAATTACCTGAGCTAAGTTTCTGGAATTGTTAGCTCCAATAAATTTACCAACCAATGCTTCGGCAGCAAATGCAAAACCATCCATAAAATAGGAGAAAATAAAAAGAAATTGTAGCAACAAGGAATTTACTGCAAGAATCTCTTTGTTAACACTTGCCGATTCTGTTGTGAAAAATGTAAACACAAAAATAATACAGAGTGTTCTGATAAAGATATCTTTATTGACCAGGAAAAAGTGCTTTAATTCTTGCACTTTCATCATTCCCTTAGCACTCCAGTATTTAAATAATCGACTGTAGTTTTTGAAGACAAAAAACAGTGCAATAAACAGGCTACAGTATTGTGCAATTAGCGTACCTAAGGCAACACCTCTGGCATCAAGCATTAATCCATACACAAAAAATGCCGACAATGCGATATTAATAACATTGCCTGTAACTGCGATAAGCATTGGCGTTTTCGCGTTTTGCATCCCAATAAACCACCCATTTAATGCATATAATCCAATGGTTGCCGGAGCAGCCCAAACTCTTATGTAGAAATAAGATTTGGCAATTGATTCAACCGATTCTTCGCTTTCAATTAACCAGAAACTAAGCATTGCAATTGGTTTCTGAAGAATAAGAATCAGTACACTACCAGCTAAAGCAACTGTTAATGCTCTTGATAAGGATAAAATAGTTTCACTTAAATTTCTAGCTCCATAAGCTTGCGCCGTAATTCCGGTTGTTCCCATTCGAAGGAAGGCAAATCCCCAGTATAAAAAATTGAATATTGTACCACCAAGAGCAATTGCTCCTATAAAATCAACTTTGCCTAAATGTCCCATCAAAGCCAGGTCGACTAGTCCTAATAATGGAATTGTAATGTTACTTACAATATTCGGTACTGCTATATTTAAGATTTTCCTGTTCACAATTCAATTTTTTTCAGGACACGAAAGTAGCTAAAAATCTTGTTTTCAAGAATATTTAGTGGATAGAATAAATAAAAGACAAAAAAGTCTTAAAATAATTTGGAATTAATCTGAGTAAAAATTAGATTTGTTTCTAGTGACAAATAAACCTATATCAACCATAAAAAATACAAAATATATGGCTTTCGAGTTACCAAAATTAGCTTATTCATACGATGCACTAGAGCCGCATATCGATGCAAGAACAATGGAAATACACCATTCGAAGCATCACGCGGGATATACAAATAATTTAAACACTGCTATTGCAGGAACCGATTTGGAAAACCAAAGTATTGAAGAGATTCTTGGCAATATTTCTCAGCTTTCAGTTGCGATTAGAAATAATGGAGGAGGATTTTTTAATCACGATTTATTTTGGAAGGTAATGTCTCCAAATGGAGGTGGAAAACCTTCAGGTAATTTGCTGGCAGCAATAGAAAGAGATTTTGGATCGTTTGATTTTTTTAAAGCTGAATTTTCTAAAGCGGCCGCAACACGATTTGGTTCAGGCTGGGCATGGTTGGTAAAACAAGCCAACGGTAAGTTGGTTGTTTCATCAACAGCAAATCAGGATAATCCACTAATGGATATCGCAGATGTAAAAGGAACACCAATTTTAGGATTGGACGTATGGGAACATGCATATTACTTAAAGTTTCAAAATAGAAGACCTGATTACATTTCAGAATTCTGGGAAGTAATCAATTGGGAGGAAGTGGCTAAACGCTTTCAGGATTAGTTTTGTTTATTGTTTTTTTGATTTTGGGGTCGGTTCTTTTTTTAAGGAATCGGCCTTTTTGTATTTTTTTATTGAATTTCTAATTTTTTATTGTGAAATTGAAGGGGAAATCAAAAAACAATAAAAATATGGAACACAAACTACCTACCTTATCTTATGAATTAGGCGGATTAGAGCCTTATATAAGTAAAACTACCCTGGAATTTCATTACGGGAAACACCATCAGGCTTATGTTACCAACCTTAACAACTTAATAAAAGGAACAGCTTTTGAGGATGCAAGCCTTGAAGATATAGTAAAACATTCCGAAGGAGGTATCTTTAATAATGGAGCCCAGGTTTACAATCACACATTTTATTTTGAGGCACTTAAAGTTAATGGCAACGAATCACCTAATGGTAAATTGTTAGAGGCGATTGATTCAACTTTTAAATCGTTCGAGAAGTTTAAAGCCGATTTCTCTAAAGCAGGAGCTACACTATTTGGTTCCGGATGGATTTGGTTGGTTGTTGATACTGCTGGTAAGTTAAATATTATGCAGACAAAGAATGCCGGAAATCCTCTAAGAGATGGGTATAAACCGATACTAACAATGGATGTGTGGGAGCATGCTTACTATTTGGATACCCAAAATGCACGTGCAAAATACATCGAGAATTTTTGGAATTTAATTGATTGGGATTTAATTGAAAAAAGATTTGAAGCATAAAAAATGAGGGTGATTTTTAATCACCCTCATTTTTTAGATACTTACCGAAAACCGAGCTTTGATAAATAAATTATACCATTTTAAAAATGAAGTGAGCTATATTGATTATTTGGTATAATGCCGATGTAATAATGGTTGAGCCTTTCGAGTGAAACGAAAATAAGGCTCATTTCATTATACAATCGGTATTATTATCCAGATCAAAATCTTTGATTTCATCATTATCATCCTTTAATTTAAATTGTCGGTACAAGGTATATTCTGTATTAATTTTAAGGCTTGGTTTTTTGTAATTTTCTGATTCAGAAATAGCCCACTACCAATATTCATTAACATTGCTTGATTGCATAAATATCTACTTTTTCCTTTTTCCCTTTAAGTTGAATGTTATCAATAAAAGAACAATTGAATGAATTATAAAAAGCTAAATCCGTTATTATCAATTTTGATGCCAAAAATTCTTCTTTGAAAGAATTACACAAACCTTGAATTCTTGACGCAGTATTAATTACATCTCCGTGATAGGCAATGGAACGCTTAATTACACCCACTTCTGCTGCCATTAATGTTCCTCCGTTAATACCTGCTTTAAATTGAGGAACAAAACCATACAAGTTCGTATAATACTCAGATTTTTTTTGCAGATATTCTTTAAATTGATAGAATATCTTTATGCATTTTGCATTTTTTATTCCATCCTCATATGGCCATATTAAAACAACTTCATCACCAATGTATTGGTAAATATTAGCATCGAATTCATTTACCGCTAAAGTTAAATCTGTAAAACAATCCTGAATTAACCGACTGTATTTTACATGGCCTAATTTTTCAGCATATGTTGTAGATGATTTTAAATCCAGGAAAAGAAACACCATTTTAACCTCTTTTGGTTGACGATATTTTCCTAGTAGTAAATCTAAAAGTACTCCAGGGCCAAATTTCTGATTGATAATTTGAAATAAAATGATGCCGACACTTACCAAATATGTGAATGCGAAAATTCTCCAAAAATCGCTTGATCTTACAAAACGACGAATTTTCAGAACTGTTTCTTTCGAGATTTCTCCTGTAATAATTAACTCAGATACAATTCCAATAATAAAAATAGTTAAAACGGTTAAAAGGATGTGCGTAATGCTGTAAATAAATATAATTCTACCATACGATTTTTTCCTTAAGCGTTCTTGTCTTCTTTTAATAAACAAATTAAGCAATCCAAATATGGTTCCAAGAAATACACCTCCCAAAATAAGATTAAGATCGTTTATTTCCCTAAGTGATATATTATTTGGATTATTTCCATCAATAGTTGGATTATAACCAGTAAGTACATCCCAAATAAATACAGCTGCAATCCACACAGCATTAATAATTAAGAAGTCAACAATAAGTTTTCTTCTGTTTTTATTAAATTTTAACATTCTGGCAAGATATTTTATTTTTTGTTGTATGTATTTTTGTTTGAAATAATAAATTTAAGATAGATTTATCGATTTCTTTGAAGAATTGAGAAAAATGGATTAATTTATATCATAGTACAAACTATAATTGTGTAGTAAAGTAAACAAATTTAAATAAGTATAGAATTAACAAATGTTAAAAGATTTAGTTACTAAGAACAGAAGCTACAGAAGATTTTTTGAAGAGGAACACATATCTTCAGATCAAATTAAAAGTTGGATTGATTTAGCAAGGTTAGGAGCATCGGGAAGAAATGCACAAACAATAAAATATAAGATTGTTTTGTCAGGTAAAATTCGTGAAGAAGTGTTTAAACATCTTGTTTGGGCAGGATATTTGCAAGATTGGGATGGACCGGAAAAAGGAGAACGGCCATCGGCTTATGTTGTGATGATTAACGATGATGTTCTTGGTAAAAATTATTTTAGCGATGATGGAATTGCGGTGCAGAACCTGTTGTTGGGTGCGGTCGAAAGTGGTTATGGGGGCTGTATAATTCGAGCATTTAAAGATAAGGAACTTCGTGAACTGTTAAATGTTGAAGAGAAATATTCGATTATTCAAATAATTGCATTAGGAAAACCTAAAGAAGAGGTTATTATAGAAGATATGAAAAATGATGATATTAAGTATTGGCGCGATGAAAAGGGAATACATCATGTGCCAAAGCGGAGTATCGATGAGATTATAATGGACGAATTGTAATTCTTATAATTTTAAGAATTCAATTAAAAAACTGGTAAGATGAAAAGATTTGTTATTGTTTGTATTTGTCTCTTTTGCTTTGTTGTGGCATCAGAAAAGTTAAGTGCTCAGAAAATAAGGGCCGATTCGTTGTTTTTTACAGGAGCTGTTATGGATCAGGAAGAATTAGCCCCATTGCCTTATGCACATTATAGAGTTAATAATAAAAAAGCAGGAACTTCTAATGCATTTGGCCGCTTCTCATTTTGGGTTAATGCTGGCGATACCATTCAATATTCTTACGTTGGATATCAAAACGTTCAGGTTATTGTAAGTGATAGTCTTAAACAGGATTCTTACCTTTTTGGAGTGTTTATGGCCAAAGATACGGTTTCGTTGCAAGAGGTGCTAATCTTACCCAGATTTGGAGACTTTAGAGAAGCATTTATTAATGCTAAAGTAAATACACCAGAGTATGTTCGAGCAAAGAACAATATAAACTCTGCTACCTATGAGGCCTTAACCAAACGTCCTGAAAAAATGGATGCCAAAGCCAATACCGATTTGTTGATTCAACAACATGTTATCGAGAATGAGCATAAAGCAATGGTTCCTCAGGATATGGTTGCCGGAGTAAGTACTCTTCGAACTGTACCGGAACTTAAAAGAATGGAACGAAAGAGAAAAATGAAGATTCCTGATAATTTGGTAACCGATAAGGAGATTACTACATTAAAACAGATGTATCGATACGGAATAAAGGAAAAGAAATAAACAAGGCGGTGAATCTTTCACCGCTTTGTTTTTATGTCAATTAGTTTTTGATTTACTCACTTATTACACTTTTCTGAAATAATTTGGAACAAGCTGTTTATAATTGAGTTTTAAGCCTAAACTTTGTCGGGATTATATTAGGGTGAAAATTTAAATCAGAAAGGAGTATCCTGAAAATATTCTATTTGTATTGAATCAAATCTATAAGTTTTGTAAAATAATCAATCGACCAAATATCCATTTCCTCCGTTTTTTTAATAAATGGTCTCGAATCATTTCATATCTATCCTGGAGATTTTCTATCTGACTTAGTTAGCGATTTATGCACAGATAATCGATTCCACTTCTAATTATCTGTGCATTTTTAACTATATTTTAATTGACTTACCTTTCGATAAGTTCTGAATTGATCTATTCTTAATCCTCCTCCAAAGTAGTCAACTCATGATATTTCGTAGGAGTCAATCCCAATTGTCCCAACAAATGCTCATCTTCATTGATGGTCATGTTATCAACAGTCAATAATTTATCTCCAAAGAAAATTGAATTTGCTCCGGCAAGAAAACATAGAGCCTGTCCTTCCTGACTGTAGTGTGTTCTACCAGCAGCAAAAGCAACAACGGTTTTAGGCATTAAAATACGAGCAGTGGCAATGGCACGAACCATTTCGAAAATTCCAATGGTTTCTTTTCCATAGAAAGGAGTTCCTTCAACTGGAACCAATGAGTTCAATGGAACATTATAAGGATGCTTTTCTTGATTAGCCAGCGTACGAAGCATTTCAACTCTGTCTTCGTCGTTTTCACCCATACCTAAAATTCCACCGGAACAATACTGAATGCCTGCTTCCTGAAGGTTTGCAAGAGTTTCCAAACGCTCCGAATAGGTTCTTGTTGTAGTAATATTAGGATAATGTCTTTCCGAAGTATCGATATTGTGATTTACTGCTGTAATTCCCAAATCGGCCAATTTTTGAGCTTTCTCTTTGTTAATCATACCCATTGTACAACAAACTTCCAGGCCCATTTTTTTCACTTCTGTAATCATTTCTGCCATTTCATCGAAACGATCATCGCGGTTTCCATCGCGTCCTGCCGAGCTCAAACAAACTCTTTTAACGCCATTTTCCTTGGCAATTTTAGCTTCTTCTAAAACTTTCTCTAAACTTAGTTTTTGAGGTTTAACATGGGTATTGTATCTGGCAGATTGTGCACAGTATTTACAATCTTGCGAACATGCTCCGGTTCGAACCGAAATCAAAGTATTCATGTTCATTTTCGATGCATCGTGATATTTTCTGTGAATATTAGAGGCACGATTCACCAAATCAAGCAATGGTAAGTTGTAAAGTTCTTTAACCTCTTCGTGGGTCCAGTTGTTTCTAATGTCAGTCATAATAAGATTTTTCTAGTCAATTAATTTTTAGGATAGGATAAAGCATGAGAAGAAAGAATCTTATTCGACATTATGCCGGATTCCTTCCCATTGGTGATTTTTCTACTTTCGTTTTGAATCACCAACATTTCGATGATTTCAGATGCTATGAGATCTGGATCATCAAATTCATTTTTATCCCGTCCGCTTTCTGGTAAAAAACAGAATCCCGAAAAGCCGGATTCTTTCGATGGAACCAGTAGGTTGTAGCTTGCATTCATGTTGGAAATCTTAATTTCCTGATTCATGCTTGCAAATACAGCATATGATTTTCTGCTCCATCGTCTGAATACCTGCAAATCCGATCTTTGCTTACCGATTTTTAGTACAGACGTCATCATTCAATTTTTAGTTTGAAAACAGCAAGATAATGATTCTTGCTAATTCGGAGTCAAAAGTATTATTTTTTTTCTTTTTGGAAGTGATTCTACAACATGTGAGGGAGACGCAGATTTATATGATGCTATATGATTTACACAGATTTGGCTTTAAACAGAAATTCAATAAAACCAGTGTTGATCTTACAATTTCATAAACAATCAGCGTCTAAAAACTAAAACCTCTCAGTAGAGTTGATTGTTTTATAGCCAATCAGCATATCGTAATTCAAAGCAATGTCATGATAATAAACAGAAATCACATAATCATTCTCAGTTTCCCAATGATTTCCTTCAATATAACCTGTATCAGGAATTTTTGTTTTACGATCGACTAAAGCAAATTGATAATTGTAGTAACCTTGTTTCATAAAAATTTTGGCAACATAAGCACCTTTGTCAAAGTCATAAGTCATTTTATTTCTTTCGTTGCATTGCCAATTGTTAAAATTGCCATGTACATAAAAATCCCCATGCTTTAACTCGTTATCCATTTGCAACGAAAAATTAATGTAGGCATAATCAGCTTCGGTTTCAGGAATATCACGCTCTTGCACTTCAACAAGATAATTTCCATTAATATCCTGTTCGAAAATGTACTGCTTAAAATGTCGATTGTAAGCAGGCAATAACCAAACATTTGTGGTATCGTTCTCTCTTGTAATGTTTCTAATATAACGAGTTTGGTACCTAAGGCTCTTTAAATCGAAATGTCTGAACTCGTTCCCGCCAGGAAAAATATTTTCATCTTCGTAATCAAACACCAATTCGTTTTTACGGATAAAAATCGGCTTTAAATATTTTTCGGTGCCATCAAGCCTGTTGTTTTGTGTTAACACAACATTTAAATCAAGCTGAGGATTATCGATTTTAAAATTTGGATGGAAGATACTGAAATCAACTTCTTGATGAGATTCTCGTTTTTCTATTGAAATTGGATGTTTTACAATTCCACGAATTTCAACTTTCGAATCAAGTATTTTAAAACGTTGTCGAATAATCACTTTTTCAGGATCAAAATCTTCAAATATTTCCAATACATAATTTCCTGATAGTTTTAACTTGACATCATCGTTCGGAATTTTCAAACTGTAATGTACGTAATTTACATTTGTATTAAATGAATGTTCGTAATTTGTGATCTGATTTTCTGAAAAACCATCCAAATAATCGAACTCACTTAAACCTGATGTGAACCAATTTTTATCGCAATGTAAAATTCTATAAGAGTAATCTAGAATATTTTCTTTAATTTCGTCAAAAGAAAAAAGGAGCTGATTATCTCCTTTTAATTCAACTATCGGTTCGGCAAGTTCCCATCCGATCGGATACATTTGAACAGTATGAATGCTTTTTTTCTTAATCTCATTACGATATACAAAATCGGAATCAAGACTGGATGCTTTGCAATGTGCTGAAATTAAGGTTAAACATACAAAAACTGATATAAGGAAATTTTTACGCATATTGATATGTATATATATTGGTTAAAAATAAACCAAAAACTTAAATT
>JAOARS010000317.1 GCA_025210415.1 Marinifilum sp.
CAAGTGCTTGTTGTCGCTACCGCTATATTGCGAAAATACGGCACCAAACGGATAGTAGTTATTTGTTTGTATGTTTGCTCCGCTCGAATTTAATACCATGCGCACATTTCCCAAATGATCTTTTATATGATACTCGTAATCGCTGCTACTCCCATTTATTACATAGCGGCCTGCCTCGTTCAAAATCTGCTTTAAGCTTGTACCTTCGTAAACAAAGCTACCACAATAGCTTAGTGTTTTACCCGGCAATATATTTTGAAGCTTTTCGCCGCTTGCTGTGTAAATATAGCGAATTGTTTTGCCATTTTTTACAATTGTTTCGGGTAAATTCAAATTGTTGTAGGCAATGCTTGTAATTCCCGAGTTGGCATCGCTGGTCATGTTTCCATTACCATCGTAATTGTACTCGGCTCCTGTTGAGTTCGATTGTTCTTTAAATACATCGTTATCGTTGGCCGAATCGTTTACGTAGTTTAACTGGTTACCTCTGTAATTGTACGCCAGGTTATCACAACTTTGACCGTTCATATTTCTACTTAGGCTCAAGATATTGCCATTCTTATCGTAGCTTAATCCACTCACATCGTAAGCACTTTTGTTTACTGCACTTGCTCCCTCGCCATAATCGGCCTTTAGCAAACGGTTCAATCCATCGTATTTGTAGGCATAGTTGCGGTAAACCGATTCGTAAGCGGTATTTTGCCAACGCATGCCGGCAATGTTTCCGTTGTAGCAAGCCTTTTCGTCAAGGGCCGACAGGCCGGATACATCATTGTAGAAAAGATTCATTTTGAATTTGCTCCCCTGCATTCCTGTTAACCAGTTGCGTATATTGTAAGTATAGTTGATGTTCTCTATCCCATTATGAAACTGTTTACTTTTCAGGCGTCCAAGCTCATCGTAAGTCATTTCTACCAGCTCCTGCTTGCTTGCGCCTCCATTATGGCTTTCCTCTTCCTTTAGGAGTCTACCCACATGGTCGTAACTGTAATACTTATCAAGCGTTTTTACATTTCCACTATAACTTTGATATTCCTTTACCTGTAAGATATTACCAGCAAAATTATACTTTGTACTTACTACATTTGTCCCGCTTGGATACAGATTTCTAGTACTCTGTATAAGTCTGCATTTGTCGTCGTAATAATTGGTACTTGTTATCCAGTTATTACCTGTTCCGTCCAGAACTTTCACCTTTGTTCCTGTTATCAATCCCGATACATTATTGTAGTAATTGGCTTCACCTGATATATTTCTTCCTGTATCAAAAGCAGATGCCCCTGTAAAGCTATAATCATCGTAATAGGTATAGGTGAAAGCTGATTTTACTGCCGGAATATAATTTTCTGAAGTTCCTACTGTTGTTTGAAGATTTGCATGACCTCCTGAAAGTGTACATTCTCCGGTCTCAACAGGCCTGTTAAAATTATCGTATAAGATATAGCTCCACTCTGTAGCAGACTGATTGCCATCCTGCGATAATACCAATCGGTTTTTCTTGTCGTACACCATATATACGGCTTGTACGCCTGGCAGTTTTTTTACGATTTGCCTGCCCAGGTCATCGTATTGGTAAGCGTATATTAGATTGTATTCATTTGCCAAGGTATAACTTGTGCCTCCACCGTTTTGATATACTTCCACTGCTTTGGGAGGCAATACATATCGCAGCATTCCCAAATCGTCGTATACCATGCATGTAACCAGTATCTGGGCGCCATTGTAGGCTTTTTTACATACCATCCGACCCGATCGGTCGGTAAATTCTTCCGATTTATTACCATCTTCATCCGTAAGGGTAACTTTGCTTAAAGTTCCAACAGGATAATTACCTTCGTTTACCAGATTGCCTGAGCTATTTACGCTCCACATGCTTACTTCAGTACTTGTATTGTAATCGTAGTCGATGCTACTGCTGTGGGAATTGATTTGCCAGGCAGCTCCCGGTGCCCCTTGTTTGATTATCCTTCCCAAGGGATTGTCTTCGTAAACGGCCTGCGCATAGGCATAGGCTGATTCGCCTGCGTAAACACCATAGAGTGATGCTGCGCCTGCATTGCCTACAAAGGCTCCCTTGTTGGCATTTTTGTCGAAAGGCAGGTATTGTTTGGCGATTCTTCCTAATGGGTCGTATTCTATGTGCTGAACAATATCCCCATTACCATTTCCGGCATCCACGGCAATTTCCTGTATGCTTCGCCCCAATCCGTCAAGGTAGGTAACAACTTTTATGGCATTGGTTCCGGATGAGCTGGTGCTTTTTTTGGTACTTACACTACTTACGCGATAATGTTTGGTACTTGAATAGTTTTGTGCCTGCATTGCGTATGCAAATAGCAAGAACACAAACAGGGTTGATATTATGTATCTTGATTTTTTCATAGCGGGTTCTAGTTAGCGATGTGATATTGGTATTCCTGTAAAATGTTTCCTCTGGCATCGGTAATTTTTACAACACGATCCAAATTATCATACTCATAATATTCCATTTGCATGTTTTGATTGACTTTGTATTTTAAACGGTCTTTGGCATCGTAGGCAAATCCTTCAAAAACAGCATGGGCAGGAGCTGCCATAAGATTCAGCATATTTCCATTGTACGATAAAATGATTGAAGTGATTGATTCATGGTTGCTGAACTCTGTAAGGTCAATCAACAGGTTTAAAGTGTTGCCCCTTACCTTTGCAGTTTTGGTTACATTGGTTTTTGACCCATTGCTGTACACCAAGGTGAATTGATAGCTGCCCGGTGTCGGTGCCGTCGAATATTCCCCGAAAATTTGATAGGCGGTTTGCCCGTTTTTTACTTTAATGTTTGGCTGGTTCAGACCATTGAGATTAACTGTGGGGTAGCTGCTGTAATTTGCAATGTCGAATGAACTCATATCTGCATTCAGCCAACTTCCATCAGGATCGACGGAATGTGACAAATCCTCCATGGCTATCATGTGTATTCGTACATGATAAGGTATCAAATCAATAAGATCTCCAAAATACACTTCAAAATTCGAAATCTTTTCAAAAGTTGAGCGCATCTGTTCAAAGGTATAATTGTTATTAATTTCCTGTGCCAAACGAATTTGCCAATAATATGCCTTTCCTTGGTCCTCATACAGGAAAATGGGAGCCGAAGGATCTTGCAAACTCAAATTGTATTCCTGTAAAAGCATTTGGGCTGCATATTTAAAAATCCGGGCATATGTTTCCTGGTCTTTTTGCAGTACAAAATCAGAAATCTGCTCTGTAGCAAAAACTTCATCTCTGTCGCAGCCTTCGGCTAGCAGGGATACCAATCCGTTTGATGGGTTGTGTACAGTACAGCTTTTATCCGAAAAACGGATAATCTGTTCAGCATACAAACCCGAAGCAGTATTTTCATAGCTTATGGATTTGGAGTTTGAATATTTTGAAAGATTCTCGGAAAAAAGAAGGTTCTCATTCTGAAATTTTGCAATTTCTGCGCCATTGCTTACGGGCATGCTGTTTCTGAATACATATTCCCGGTCGAAAACACAGGTCTCATGATTCTGAAAATTCACTTTTTTGTACAAGTTGATTTTTTCGCCAAGCAATTGTAATGTACCTGAAGATTTCTTTCTCCAGTTTTGAATCTTAACGGGTTTGTCCAATAGGTTATTGTTTAACATGCCACTGATACCGGCATGTACAGATGAAGGAACGTCTTCAGGATACTTAAATTTCCGGATTAAACTATTGCCTTTGCTATCCTCCTCCTCAATTTTAGTTAAGTAATTATGCTGGTCACTTTCATGGAAGTATTCTGATTTTTGAATACACTGAAATTGATTTCCAATTGTGTTATTGGTCATCAGATTCCATTCAAAAAGTGAGTTTTTATATTTGGGTACATAAACACTTTTTTGTTTAAGGTAGGCTTTGCAATTGGTAACTATACTATAGTAAGTGTTCTGGGGATTGGTAAGATTTTCTCTCGGTGCAAAATTCACATTGTACAAATTCTGTGGATTTACTCCTGTTATTGGATCAATAGAGTCAGGGAATTCGGATCGGATTTTACTTAAATCCAATGTGTAAGGACAAGGACTAATTTGTCGTTCCGCAACGGCACTGATGGCATTCAGGTCAACATTGGCACTTTCTATAAATGGTTTTATATCAATTTGAGTGACACCGGACAGATATTGATAATTTTCCAAATAAACAATTTGATTATTTTCATTGTAACAGGCTTTACTTAAAAGTTTGCCCTGCATCCAGTAAGGATAGTTTTTTTGATCTGAAAATCTATAACTGCATACTTCATCGTTAGAATCACTTGCAGCAAAGTTCCGGTAAGCAATTTTCCCTGATTCTTCGCTAATCTCCTCAACATAAACATAAAAGATACCATTATTTCCTACGTTAGCATAAAATTTCGGACTTAGACTGCTTGCCGGTTTGGAAACCCTGTCGGTAAAGTAGCTACTGCCGGAATAAGACAATTCTGAAAATTCTGTATATTCATTATAGTTGCATAACCTTCCTGAAGATAATTCGCAATTGGATTGAGGAGACCAAAATGAATATTTGTATCGTGTAGTGTGATTATTTCCATTATTATCGCTTAAACTTACGGATTTTAGCCTTATTCCTCCCTGTATATGATTGGTGGGGCCATATGCAACATCATTTGATTCGTAATCGAACATGATCTTTCCCCCCAAGGTATTTTCTACCGATTGCAAACTGGAATATTTCACATAAACCGAATCCACCAAGTCTTTGTATAACCAGTCGAGATATGATTGTGGAGCCGAATCCTTAAAAGTATTATACTCCAATCCGCATTCAAAATAATTGTCTTCAGTTTCATTTTTGCGCTTGCGATAATAGCCCCATGGATCTGTTCCATAGTTTCCAGGCCGCAAGTCAATGCCATCAAAATACTTCAATGCAAGAACATTGAATTCCTGCAGGGAAGATGAATGAAAGGTAATTGATGATAAATTATTGCCATAATACCCAAAATTTGTTTTTCCTAAGATTTGCCCGTTTTTTCTTTCCAATTGAACAGATCTCAAATATACCTTGTACTCAAATTTTAAAACATGGTTCGCTGTTTTGATTTCTTTCAATAATTTTGGAATGGTACGTTGCTGGTTCATACTTGCAATGAGCTTATTATTACTGAGAACTAAAGAAGATCGAAGATTCCCTAATATATCTTTTATTCTAATTATACCGCTAGATATTTCATCTAAATATGGAGTATCATAACGTAGATTACGCTGTAATTGATCCAAATTACTAATGATAGATTCGTTACTATTATAGCTGTTGATAAAAACACCAATTATATTAGTATATCTCCTAACCTCTTCAGCAAGTCTATTCATTTCATAGGTATGCAAACTAACTATTTTTTGATCTGTTGGTAGCTGCTCATAGAGGAAGGCTGTTTGCTCAAGCGTTGCCAATGCCATGTCTTTCTGGTGTTTAGCTTTCTTCATGGCTTTTTGTATCCAAAAATTGAGATTATCGAGTTCGCTATAGTAACTTGAGGATAAGCTTTCAAAATCGGCAGAGTAATCTTGCATTGCTTTACCATATTTATATTCTGTATAATTGTAACTATAAAAGTTCTGATCCACTCCATCAACATAAGAAAAACTAATGGGGCTTTCCCCAGGAACTTCTATTTTGGAAAGTTTCCAGGAAGATGTATAATCAGAATCATAAGCATTGTTTCCATTGGGAGTATGCTCATGAAAACTTGTAAGTTCCGGAACATCGTAAGTATATTTAATTCCGGCATCATCGCTTACTTCCCAACTCAATATATCATAGTAATCACTTTTTTTTTCTGATATGCAATTGATTTTAAAGTTGGAATTGGTAAGGGGTTTGGCTTTAATTTTGTCTCCATCAAGGTATATGATAAAACGGATTTGCTTGTTGTTGCAAACCACGGTAAAGATATCACTTTCGCCATCTGTTTCACGTTTGTTTACTTTCGATTGATATGTCGCCAAATTGGTACTGCTATTAATGGGATGGTACAAGTGTCCGGTACGTCGTTTTTCGTCAATTATACCGCCCCTGATTTGCCTACTTAATTCTCCGCCATAGTTCAAGTGCCAGTTTAAACCATAGTTGCCAGCCCTCTGCCCACATTTTACACCAATACCTGTGTAACTAAGCACGCCCTGTATGTTTGCCTTACTGGTTATTATATTATACAGGGGGATATTGTAGTGCATGATTCCTGTAGATTTATCAACAACATAGGACTTGCTTAGGTTGCTGGCTTCTGCTCCCATCATTTTTACAGTGGTTTGTGCCTGCAAAAGGTTAGCAGTACCAATCACACAAAGTAAAACCATCGTGCACAAAAGTCTGCCTGTGCTTGTTTTCAGTTTTTGTAACAGGTGATTGGTCCTTTTACATTCACCTGTTGGTTGTAGATTTTTTGCCCTACGGTTTGGGGAAGGCAAGAAAATCCTTTCAGTGTTTTGTTCTTCTTTCATAAGATGAAATGGTTAAACATAGAATGATCTTTGAATTAGCCAAAGAAATAAACTATGTGGTTATTAATTACAAATATTTATAATTGTAAAATTATTTATAGATAATACACATCATATATGCTATGACAACATTTTACACAAAAAGGGTGAATAGGAATATTTATTTTTATATCTAAATTGACTTTATTTTATCAACACAAGTATTAGTAATAAAATAATTAATCAGAACATTTTAATTTTATATAGTTAAAACACACACAAAAACTACTGAATAACCTATGTTTTTCTTGTAGTTCAATTAAAGAATTGTTTATATCTGTAAATAAAGCTTTATTTGTATACTAGTTCTTACAGTTAACATTTATTTCGATCACTAATGGGTATTAAAAATTAATTAACATTCTTTGAAATTCTTTGTTATACCATTTTAAAAATGAAGTGAGCTATATTGATTATTTGGTATAATGCCGATGTAATAATGGTTGAGCCTTTCGAGTGAAACGAAAATAAGGCTCATTTCATTATACAATCGGTATTAGTCGTACTTGTAAGGATTTTTTATAGCGTGACGATTTGAAATGATTTATGAATATTTTGCATATAAGCAAGCAATTATTCACGAACCAAAGCAAATATATCTTCGCTCAACTTACAGAATTTTTACCCAGACGTATATTCGACAGAATTGTCAGCAAACACAACGGGAACAAGTATGTAAGAATTTTTACATGTTGGAATCAAATGTTATGTATGGTATTTGGACGGCTTATACCATTTGCCACCTTACATGAGCCGTAAATCGTTTTAGAATTTTTGAGTTTAGGTAAAGTAAATAGTATAAAAGAATATTGGTACAATCTCATATATAGACGGTTTATAACAAAAAATCCCCGAAAGGAAAGTTCCTAACGGGGATTTTGAGTTTATAGTAGTCTAGGTTAGACGAAATTACTTATTTTCCTCAGCAAACTTACGTCCGGC
>JAOARS010000318.1 GCA_025210415.1 Marinifilum sp.
GATTGCAATATATGAATAATCAATTTGTTGATTTTGAAAGGAAAAATTTAAATGTTTTGCACAGCCTACCTTAGGAGGAGAGAGTGTCGATCCTTAGAAGGAGAGAGTGTCAATCCTTAGGAGGAGAGAGCGTCGACCCTTGGAAGGAGAGGCCTATCATACCGATTCGTATTTTAAGAAAACAATAAGAATATTTAAAACTGTGATATTCTCACTCAAACTGTGTTTATATGCGAATCAAGGGTTAAAAAAGAGAATGAATTGACGCTGATTTTTAAGATTTTATATGATTGGTTATGATTGAGTTTGTTGAATACATTCAATGCCGCTGAAAGCTTTCTGTTTCCAAATCATGATAATCTGCGTCTTATATACTAAAAAAACGACAAATTTAACTGAGGCAATTCGTAAGTAAAGCGGCATAAGCCTCCGAGAGACGATATTTTGGTAGAAAAACAGTAAAATAAACCCTCTTAGGCACGACATTAATAATTGTTCGAAAAGAATTCAATCCTTGATTCGCATTTTATATTAATCGGTATCAACAAAATTCTTTAGAAATAGAATATCGCGATAATTAGTTCCAGTGAATTTCTCAATTGTTTAAGGGCTCTTGAGTAATGGGTTTTAATTGTGTTAATGGAAACATTCATTTCCTCCGCAACTTCTTTGTATTTCATATCGCGAAATACAATTGAATCAAAAACTTTTCTTGCCTGTGATGGAAGCAAATTCAATTCTTTCATTACCCGCTTTCTTTTCTCTTCGAGTTCCTCTTTTTCGAGAATCGAATCATCATAGAAATCTAATTCATCTCCAAATTCTTGAAAACTATATTTACTATGTTTACGAATTTCATTTAAAGATGCGTTTTTTACAGCAGCAAAAAGATATGATTTCAGGGAACTGGTTAAGTTATCTATGCGTTTTTTCTCCCAAAAACTAATAAAAACTTCTTGAACAAGATCTTCACTACGGCAAAAATCATCCAAATATCTCATAGCCAATATACAAAGCGGTTTATAGTACAAACTAAATAATTCACGTAAACCAGACGTATCATTATTTTTTAACTTATGAATTATTTCCTGCTCTTTATTTCTCATATTGACTCCTCAAAACTATAAAAGGAAATCTATTTTGCAAACAAATAAAAATGAAAATGGATATTTAATTATTCAAAATCATTCTTATATTCCTTGTAATACCAAATGTAATATTTAAATGAGCCATAAAAAAAAGGGAGAAGAAATACATCTCCCCCCCTTTAGCAACCAACTAACTAATCATTTAGAATCAACCACCCAATCTAGGGATAACTTCTAAAACGTTATCAGAGTTTTCAATTGATCTAAGTTCCCAAGTTCTTCCTTTTGAATAGATCCAGTATCCCTGTTCATTACCAATTTGATCTAATAAGTTTTGAACTTCAACACTATTTTTTAACTCTTCTGCTTTTGCTTCCAACTCTGCCTGCATCAATGCATGTTCGTCTTCCGGTGTTGTTGGGTTATCAATTACAGCATTCGTGATAAAGTATTCATATGTGCCATTGCCTGTCAAATCAAAACCAATACGGTCCGGTGCAATTTCTCTGTAGTCGGTAGTGAAGATAACATAACCTCTTGATTCGTACCCACGTACTTCAAAAGCAAAACCTTCTTTGGTGTCTACATTTTTTTCCAGCTCTACCCACTCACCGTCAATGTTGAACCATTGACTTACTCCAAGGTAACCATTAAACATGAAGTAAGTGTTTCTAAGTCCCGGACTACTATTTATGGCTGCATCTAACAACGGAACAAACACCCCTCTGTGTCTTCTTGCGAGACGAGGGAAAGCAGAACTGAAAAACTCAAATCCACGAGGTACAAAATACTCAAGAAATGAAGTACTTGTAAACGATATTTTAGTATCGCTTTCCCATTCGAATAGTTCTTTCGGGTCTACATTCGTATCATCTGCAAAGTCGCCTTTGTACTTTAAGAACTCCAGTTTTTTACCAAAAAATTCAACTGGCGAAGACAATATAATACCATCCTTTGTTACTCCGTAAGCTCTCTTGTCGCGAATTAACTCATCGCCCACATTGTATGAAAACATAAGTTGGTCAGGCGCTTGGCGATCATTGAAATCATAACCAATGCCCGGAGTTGTTAAACCTTCCGCATTAAACGAAACGAATTCCTTCTCAAAACTGTTTGTAAAGTTTTGAAATGCATTTCTAATATGAAGGATTCTGTCTAAATCTTTGTTTTCGATAGTCGATTTTTTTAGCACCAACTTACTTTTGTTGATCTTTCCTTCGAAATGGATTTCAGCACCTTCGTTATGAATGCCCCTGTAAAAGAACTCTATGTCGCCATAGTTCCCACGAGCTGCACTACTTCTTGGCTCCATTAATGGAGTCAGATTGTCATTCCACGAGTCAAATGATAATTCTAAATCATTGTCGTGATAGGTTTTGTAAGTTGATGTATCAGTTGTTTCGTTATACTCTCCAAGTATTCTTACGAATCCATCCTCAGTAAATTCCAACTGCATATAGTAACCTCTGAACTCATCTTCTTTGGTGAAATAGTTTGCTGTCCAACCATGTTCTGAGCCAGTTAAAGCATTGCGTAATTCATTCGACGCAGATTCTACTCTTTCCTCCGGAGATTGATCGAAATTATCCGATTCGAAGGTACTCGCCTCTTTGTCGCAAGACATAAAGGCCAGTCCAATAGCTAATAAATATAATATCTTTTTCATCGTTTTATTCTTATTCGTTTTCGCTCAAGTAAATCTCAATAGCATCATCTAAAGCATCTTGCAAGTCGCGGATATTTAAATTCCATACATCCTCAAAATAATCTCTGACAATAACTTCTTTAGCAAGCATTTTAGACAAGCCTTCAGTTCGTACATCTTCGCTCTGAATATAACCGGTAACCCACCAAAGCATCTCTGGAGCTGAATCGCTATTTTTAATACCCAACATGTACAAGTAGTGCTCCCATTCTGTCATTTCCATATCAACCATTATGGGTTCACCATATTGAATATAATGTTCAAACCCACTTCTTGTTACCTCTTTAATTGAATCCGGATTATCTGTCATCAATTTTCCATTCGCGTCTTTTTTAGGAACAGTGTAAGTTTGTTTTTTTCCGGTTCTATCCGTCATCCCAGAATACATTTCAACAAAATCTTCATTTTCATCAGCCATAGAATAAGGTGTGATAAAACCTTTATCATTAGCTATGAAAGGATGAACTGTATACCAATCAAACCTGTAGTCCTTACTTATGGTTTTATATGTTTCAGGATACAATTTCAATTGATGAAGAATATGAGCAAACTCGTGATGAATTACGTGAAATGCCTTGGCAAATTCTGCTCTATTGGTTGGTTCAAAATTGTTTATGTTGAAAACAACCACTTTACGTCCTCCTTCTGCAAACCCAAGCGTAATTGTTCCGTCTTCGTTGTACGATGGAGCACCGGCAATCACAAATTGCTTAAATCCGTGTTTCTTAACGAAATTCTCTCCGGCAACCTTTTCGTAAGGTTTAATCCAAGCATTTAAATAGGCTTTTAAAAATGCCTCAGCTTTTTCTACTTGAGCCGGAACGCTGAATTTATCTGAACCAATCTGTTCACCCTCCCATTTCCATATCACTTCAACATTGTATGGAGTCGTTAAGTTTTCCATGATCCACTTGTCCAATTCGGTATCGCCACTTTCATTTGTGTAAATAACCGAATCTTTCAACAGATCAGCTTCTTCGTTACATCCAACAAACAAGAATGCAACGACTATCATTATTATACTATATAACTTTTTCATTTTAATCGATTTATCTAGGGTTAGCTTTTAATCCTGTATTCAATGCAAATGGAGGAATCTGAACTGCTTTTCGTAAATCATCAGAAGTTAAGGTAATTGAAGGAGTCTCTCCATCTGCTGAATTTTCTTCATCTCTGATTTCGTGTACTACAGGCAATTGGAATCTCTTAATGTCATACCATCTTAACCCATCATACATAAATTCTCTTCTACGCTGATCTAAAACGAACTGCATCATTATTTTTTGCTGCCCTTCTTCAATATTGTAAAAGTATGGTTTCGGATCTGTCTTATCATCTTTTCTATCAGCCTTTATTATATCGTAATCCAGCATATGAACATTTGAATCGTATTCTCTAACTCTCTTACTATACCAAGCGTTTAGGTCATCAATAGCTCCCTGGTAATCTTTTTTCATGACTTTAGCTTCCACTCTATTGAATAAAGCTTCTTCAATCATTATTTCACGAGACATTACCAAATACCATCCGGATTCAGCATTAAGACCTTGCGATTTAAAATAGCTATCGTCTTTACCAATAAAAGTTTTTCCTTCTCCTGCCTGAAGTTCTGACCATGCCCAGGCATTTCCCGGTTGTGGGTGTTGCTTAAACCAAGTTAAAATCATGTTAGCTGACAATCCGTATCGAGCCGAGCTATGTAAGTAATAGAACCAAAAGCTATATGAACTGGTTAGCAACAAATTGGCTTGCTCCGAAGATTTATTCCACTCTGCAAGAACTTCATATACACCAAGATCTTGATATTTACCATTCAAATCTCTTAATTTACCTGCAACATCTCCTCCGCCCAATACAGCATCAGCATGTTCCAAAACTTTATCCCACTCACCAGTGTAAGTATAAAATCTTGTTGCGAAAGTATGCGCTGCTGCCATATTCATGCGAAACTTTGGTGCCTGATATACGTTGTCGTCCAAATCTTTGATATACTCCAAGTCTTTACGGATAAAGTCGTACACTTCTTTAACTGTGTGTCTTTTGTAATTAATAAACACTTTATCTTCTACTTTATCCATAATTGGAATACCAAGATCTTGCCCGTATGTATTTGTGTCGTAATGCTTAGCCCAAATATTTACAAGCATAAAGTGACTGTATGCTCTTGCAAGATGAGCCTCTGCAATTAAAGGTTTAAATTTCAAGGCATCTCCTCCATCTGCAATTATTTCCTCGATTGCAGCTAAAGCCTGATTTGCATGCGAAATTGCATAGTAACATGCTTCCCAGTATGTGTTTGGGCTATCAACATCTGTACTTTCAGCCTCTTTCCAAAAATAAGCCTCGTATAAAGGTTGACTGTACTCGTATTTAACTTTAACACCTTTATCGGTTGCATTGTCGCTCATTACCGAAGTAAAACCCTTCGACGAAATATTAGGATATGCATTTACCAATAGTTGTTCTACTTTTTCAAAGCTATCTACCGTAGCTCTGGAATCCGGATGAGTACTTAAGTAATCATCACATCCGGCAAAGGTTAAGCCTAGCACAATTGCCAGATATATTTTTATCTTGTTCATACGTTTCATTTTTTAGAATCCAAGTTTTAAAGTAAAAGTGTATTGTCTTGGTACAGGTAAAGCAACACCACCTGCTCCGAAAAATTCAGGATCCTGACCGTTTAATTTTTTATCAGAATATAACAACCATAAGTTTGCTCCCTGAGCTTTGACTTCAGCATTTGCAAAACCAACTTTTTCGATAAACTGTTTCGGTAATTTATAAGATAATGAAACTTGCTTTAATCTAACAAAGTCACCTTTTGCAACTCGTCTATCACTATAGTTGTATGCATTAAAAGTAGCTTCGATATCACCTTGATATTTATCGTAAACTCTCTTTGAAATAATACCAGGGATATCTGTTTTCTCCTCGTCACCAGCAACTAACCAACGGTCGTTCATGTCTTTTGACATCGCATCCATATCGCTATAGCTTGCTGAGAAAGATGGGTACAAACGAATCACATTTCCAAATCCGAAAGTTGTAAATGCATTCAATGTCCAGTTTTTATATTTAAATACGTTACCAAATCCTCCTGTTACTTTTGGATCAATTGGTCCTTCATATTTCAAGTGACTAATTTTATCATCCTGAAACCAAACATATTGATCTTTTTCACCATCTGCTGTATAAAACTCAGGAATCCCTTCATTTGTTAAGCCCGCAAATGGAATAGAATACAAACCTCTAACCGGTCCACCTTCCAATGCTCCACCTTCAGGGTAAACCAAATCTATAATTCGCGATTCCGTTTTTAAATCTGTAATTTCATTCTTATTGTAAGAGAATGTCAGGTTCGAAGTCCAGTTTAAACCATTTGGGCTTACCACGTTTCTGGTATTTAAAGTAAATTCGATACCTTTTGAATCCATATCAGCGTAGTTGGCAAATTTTAAACCTTCACCACCAATAGCATTGGTTCTAACTGCAGCAATCAAATCGAAACTATTTCTTTTGTAAGCATCCATCTGAACACTTACCCTGTTGTTGAAAAGACCAAAGTCAAGGCCGACATTGGCTTCGTATTGTTTTTCCCAGGTAAGGTCTGTATTTGCCAAGCTTTCAATTCTAATAGAATTTTGTCTGTCGTCGGCAAATGGAGCTAGACTAAGTGAGTTTCGTAAAATCATTTCAGAGTTTCTGGCTGGACCCATCGAAGCAGTTAAACCATATGTTCCTCTAACCTGAAGGAATGACAACCAATTTACGTCCTGTAGGAAACTTTCTTCTTTAATGTTCCACTTTCCTGAAACGTTCCAGGTTGGCAACCATCTTGCACTCTGAGAAGCTCCCATTCTGTTAGAACCATCAATACGACCTGTTACGTTAACACTGTATTTTCCCTTATATGCATAAGCTAAATTTGCAAATCCAGCCACATATCTGTCTTTGAATTTAGACATTGAGAAGTAAGGAACACCACCTTGCGAAAGCATATCAAATACATCAGGTTCTGTATTAACCGTTCCTCCTGCATCGTATTGATATCCGTATCCAAGCATTGTTCTTCTTTGTCTGTCGGAATACTTAACCTCGAAACCCGACATCCAGTTCACAGAATGTACTTCGTCATAAGTTTTGTTGAAATTCAACATATGACGCATAAAGTAATTGGTCAAAGAGTTATCTTCTGTATTGTAAAAACCTCCGTTTGGCAAAATTACTTTTGGTTGAGCAAGTGGGTTATTTAGGTCGTTAAACAAAAATCTATTTTGCTCTGCAATTAAAGCGGTTCCGGCAGCTCTATAGGCACCTGCTACATTAGAATTTTCTTTTATTTGATGTTCAGACGTACTCTTTACATATCGTACAGAACCAATAAATTTATAATCCATATGAGGAGAAATTTTATAACCTAGTTCTCCCTGGATTGATAAATCCACTACGCTTAAATCAATAAAATGATTTTTATACTCACTCAATACATTGAAAGGCGCATAATTCATTCGGTAATATTCTAAATCACCGTCACTACCATATGGTTTCAAAGTTCTGCTTGAGTTTAAAGCAAATGAAAATGGGTTAATATCAAATTCGCGACTAAAGTCTCCATCTACATCATTACTGGATCTATTAAATGTACCTGGTGCTTTCTGCTCTCTAATCGATCCTTTGGTCATTAAACCTATGGTTAATTTATCGTTTAAGTCAAATTCTCCTCGCATGTTGATCGTGTAACGATTCACGTCATCTGCAATTGTCCATCCTGAATCATTCAACATAGATGTTGAAACATAGAATGTAGAATTCTCAGATCCTGAAGAAACACTAACCGAGTGCTGTTGAGATATAGAGTTTCTAAATAAAAGGTCAAACCAGTCTGTATTTGCATACTCATAACCTCTTAAGAAATTTGCTCTACCGCTTTCTGTATTTTCAAGGCCAAATTTTCCTGTTCTTTCATCGAAAGTATTAACAAGGTCATACATTCTAAAATAGATTCCCCCATTTTTCGAGTTCATCATATCGGCATGTTGCAACCATCCTTTTCTTTCCATTTCTCTAAATACTGATATCTGCTCCTGAGAGTTCATGATATCGTATTGAGCGTAATTTGGTTTTGCCTTTACCGTTAATTCAGAAGTAACATTCACTCGTGGCTTACCCACGGTTCCTTTTTTCGTTGTAATAACAATTACACCATTCATTGCTCTCGCACCATAAAGTGCTGTAGCAGAAGCATCTTTCAAAATAGAAAAACTTTCAATATCGTCAGCATTAATCCCAGCTACTGACGAGCTTATTAATGTTGACGCATCACCTGATGACAATTGATCCGGAGAAATATCTACTACATCCTCTAAAATCACTCCATCAACTACCCATAAAGGGTTTGTATCTCCATAAATTGAAGAAGCACCACGAATACGTATTTTAGGAGCAGCACCAAAAGTACCTGATACACTTTGCACTTGCACACCTGCTACCTTACCCTCAAGCATTCTTCCAACGTCTGCAACACCGTCAACCTTTGCATCTTCAGCCTTCAGTTTTACAGCAGAACCGGTAAAAAGCTTTCTGTCAATTTTACCATAACCAGTAGTTACAACTACTTCTTGCAATTGCTCTGTTGCTTCTTTCAAAACAACATCATAAACCGATTTGTTCTCTACAATTTCTACTGTTTGTGAAGTCATCCCCATAAAAGAGATCAGCAGAATATTTGAATTTTCAACTTCAAGGCTGTATTCTCCATCGATATTGGTTGCAGCACCAATACTTGTACCTTTAATGATAACCGATACACCTGGAAGAGGTACTCCCTTTTCATCTGTTACTTTTCCTTTGATTTTTTTCTTTTCCTGTTGAAAAGTTTCATTACTTACTGCATCTTTCTTTTTAATAATATAAATATTGTCTTCCGAATAGTAAGTTAAATCAGTATCCTCAAAAGCTTCATCAAGAATTTGTTCTATTGATCCTTCTTTTTTAATTGTAACATCATCATATCTAGATAAATCATCTGTATCACAAACAAATTCATACCCTGTCAATTTCTTGATTTTCCAAACTAATTCGTTTAAATTGATATTATTTTCACTAATCTTAATTATCTTGCTTCCCAATTGAATATGGGCAGCATTCAAATTAGTCATGCTACAAAATAAAAACATGATGGAAAACAAAATCATTTTAAACCTAGCTAAAGGTTTGTTTTCTTTCATAAAATTAAATATTAAATGGTTATTGATTCGCAATTGATAACTTGCAGAGAAGTGTGTTGCACCACACTTCTCTACTTTTTCATTACAATTACATTGTTATTTTTCATTTCAAACATTACATCTCCAGTTGCTTCTATTGCACCTAAAATCTGTTTAATATTTTTATTGGTATTGATAGAGATTGACAATTTTTTACTTTTAACATCCTGATTTTGATAAAAAAGTTTAATATCATATTGTCGTTCTAAATCACTTAAAATAGCTGATAGTTTTTCTTCCTTATAATTCAAAAAGCCAGTACGCCACGCAGAATATAATCCAGCATCAACAATCTCAATCTTCATAGATAAATCATTCTTATCGATAACTACTTGCTGATTTGGAACCATTTGTATTTCATTTTTGCTATTATTTAAAGAAATACTACCCTCTTCCAAAGTAACATGCTCATATTTTTCAACACCATATGATTTTACATTAAACTTTGTCCCCAGAACTTTAATTTCACTAGTTCCAAAATTTAAAACAAATGGCTTATCATTTTTTGCAACCTCGAAAAAAGCTTCACCCGAAACCAATTGCACATTCCTGATTTTTCCTGAAAATTCGACAGGATATTTCATTGTTGTTTTAGAATTCAAATGAACAATAGTCTTGTCGGATAATTTAAGTTTATATCTCTTACCAACAGGAATATTAATTGTGTTGTAAACAATTTGCTCTTTTTTACTTTCAGATTGTTGTTCATATTGAATATGATCGCCTTTTACCAATAACTTTGAATCTGATAAATCAACAATCGTATCATTACCTATAAATGTATGATGTTTCCCATCCTGTTCAACAACAGTAATTTTTTCATCATCAAAGCTATATTGTTTTGTAATATTTTGAGTGTAATCGGTAACATCTGAGTAATAAAAAATAGCCAAGCCAATCCCTAATGGTAATAATAGTATTGCAGCATATTCTAAAACTTTAATAAACCCAATTCTTTTTTGAGTTTTTTGCTTAAATATTTTATATGCTTTATTCGTATCAACAACTTCCAATTTCATTAACTCTTTAGAAACAGTCTCTCTGTCAACTATTTTTCTAAATAACAAATCATTATACGGATCTGTCAACCACTTCTGAAGAATTTCTTCCTCAGCAGTCGATATATCACCCATAACGTAATTTGCTATTATTTTTGAAATTTTTTCGTCTATATTCATCTTACTAACTAAATCTGTCTTTTATTTTAGTCTCCTTTATTGTATTCCATAAAACTACGCATGCTATTACGCAATTTGGAGTATCCAATTCTCTTTAACGTTTTAACAGTGTTTCTGCTAATATCCAATTCATCCTGTATTTCTGCCAACGACAATTCATTCATCGATAATTTAATAACTTCCCGACTTCTTTTAGGCAAGGTGCCAATAGCTTTATTAAGTTGATAATAAACATCTTGCGATAACATATTAAATTCATCACATGACGTTATCTCATCGAATGCATGCTCGTTCAAATTATCACCTCGATTTGCTTTCTTATCTAATAAATCTAATGCATGATTCCTAACAGCCATGTATAAATAGGATTTTAAAGAAATCCGAATACTGATTGAAGACATTCTATTCCAAAACTTAACAAACACTTCCTGAACAATATCTTCACTAAGACTATCATCATCAACATACTTCCTTGCAAACACCACTAAGGATGGAAACATATCATGATAAAGCATTTCAAAAGTTTTCTGATCGCCTTTTCTCAGTTTATCTATAAACAATGGTGTATACTTCATGATTGCTACTTACACATCAGATGATAAATCTCAATATTGTACTTTCAATAGAGCAATATTAAGAGTGCCCGTTATAATCTAATTTTCTCCTATGACAGGATTTTCAAAAAAAGGGGTGAAAAAAAGTTTCTTTTTTTTTATTCTTCTTGTTGTCTTGTCCTAGAATAGCGTTACACAAAAAATGTAATGTTATGGATAAAAATATTAAAGACTTGTATATCAAGCATATTCAGAAGGATTACAGCTTGAATTTTAAGTTGTCAGTAGTCCGCGAAGTTGAAAGTGGCACTATTGGGATTCGTGCTGTAATACGAAAATAAGGTATCCAAAACGGTACCATAACCCAATGAAAAAGAAAATAGGATACCTTTAATAATGGTCATTGGTTTGATTTGCAAAGCGCTCAAGAGCAACTTGTCAAAAAATCTCACCTCAAACATCTAAATCGATATAAATCTGATAATTAAAAAATATTAACGAAGTATTGTGATAAGTATACCTAAAAAAACTAAAGTGTTCACAACTTTCAGTTTTTTTCTAATGCATAATACCGAAAAGAAGAATAATCGAGATCAGAAAGATTTTTTTCAACTTCTCTCGAAGCATTGCATAAGCTCTTCGCTTATTGGTTTTCACTGTATTGATACTTACATTAAGTTCTTCTTGAATTTCGGAAAGAGACATTTCATTCAGCGACATAATTATCACCTCTCTTGATTTTTTTGGCAAGTGTTTAATTGCATTATGAAGATGGTAATAAACATCTTGTGAAAATGCAAACTCCTTATCTTCTGAATTGTATATATATCCGGAAAAGAGGTACCCTTCCTTCCTTTTTTCTTCAACCGTTTTTTTTTCCAGATAATTTATTGCAGAATTTCGAACTGCCGAATATAAATAAGATTTTATCGATGTATGAATATTTATTTTTGTAGAATTTTGCCAAAGTGTAATCAATACCTCCTGTACAATATCTTCGCTCAAACTATCGTCATAAACATATTTATTGGCAAAAGCTACTAAAGATGGAAAAAAATCATCGTATAATTTCTGATAAGCTTTTTCATCTTTTTTCCTTAGTTTATCTAAAAATAACGGAGTGTATTTCATCTTACAATTTTAGTAGTATTATATTTCTCCAGGCAAGTGCCACGTTTCAAATGCTACCATTTCACATGTCAATATAGAAAAATATCATAGAATTCCTACTTTTAATCGTTTTACCTATTCATAATAGTTCGTTAATTTTTAGTCATTGGTCATTAGTTTGATTTGCAAGGCACTCAAGAACAACTTATACCAAATGCAACATCGAATGAGTTATTTTGGAAAATAATATAATGCCGATGTAGAAAATGTTAGGCAGTGCGAGTTTGCGAAGCAGTGGTTCATATATTTTCACAATCGATATTAAACACATAAATCACCGCAAACCTCTCAAAAACCAACGATCTATTGCTCCTATACACAAAGTGGGAAAGCCTTATCAGACTTCCCCACTTTTCACTTTAGTAAACCAACCAATCTAACTATTTACTCTTCTCGAAATTACTCTTCATAAAATCGTATCCCAATTGATTTTTAGCTTTTAACTGAGCTTTGGTAGTAATGGTAAATTCTCCGGCCTTGCCTTTATCGTTACCAAAATACAATCTATAAAGGTTATACAGGTATGTACCGTACTTTAAAGCTTTCTTTTTTGACGCATTTATATGAATCTCATCTTCTTTCCCATCTTGGTATGCTTCTCCCGGAGTAAAAATTTTAGCATCAGTTGCTTGCTTGTATGCTTTTTTAAGTGCATCAAATTTTGCGGATAGCTTTGAATCGGTCAACAATGAATAATATACGCACAAGTACATAAATTCCAATTTCGTGTTAGACAAACCAACACCTGTAGCACTAGGCAAGGTTTCATCTACACCATCTTGACTGGTATAAATAGCCTCTAAAGGAAGTAAGGATGTGAAATAATCAATATCGTCTTCCAGTTCGTCTTCGTTTTTTACAACAATCATCTTTGCATTGGAAGCAAACAAGCCTTTTTTAATGCCTGCATCCATATTATCCATTACAAACTTTATGTCTGTATATGCTCTGTCATAAGATTCTTTTTTTACCGATCCCGTACCGTACACAGCAATATACTTGTCATTTTGTATATTTCTGTATTTAAATTTATTGGGAGCTTCTTTCATCATATCATCATCTTTACTACATGCTGCCGATAAAATTACCACTAGCAACAAAAGTACTTTCGAAATCATTTTCATTTTAGTCATCATTTTCATTTTTAATTTAATTGTAGATATTTTATTTGATTGTTTTTTTTAGAACAACACCTTGTAGTTTATCGCTAGTCCCAAGTATGCGCTGCTTGGTGAATTTATTATATTAAAAGCGTACCAATCGTAACTGATATCGAAACTTAATCGTTGATATATTTTTTTAGAATTTTCATTGGATGAAAATATCCACTTATCGAATTCGGCTCCGTAAGAGAAAACAAATGTTGGACTGGTATTAGCACCAAAATTCTCAGAAATATTTTTGGCCTTAGTAACAATTTTCGTTTTCGAGTCTTCCAGTTTTAAATTTACTTTTCGATTAAGGATATACCCAAATTGTATTCCGGCACCAAAAAATGTTTTTAAATTTTTAAAGGTGGGCACATAGCGCGAATATCTATACTCCAACGATAAAAAGTTAAATCGATCGTACGATATTTTCGATGATTTGCCCGAAGGTGATTTTGGATCGATGGCTCCCTTAAAACCATTACTATTAGATCGATACCCTAAACTTATATCCGAAAACCCCTTCTCTCGTTTCGAACGAATGCTTAGTCCCAGGTTGTAAGAATACGCATAGCCCGGTGTAGTGCTAAAAGTACTTTTATAGGTGTTGGAGCGGGCCTCCTTATTCATAAAAGTAATTCCCTGGCTTGTACCAACAAATAGCGAAGTTCGTTTCTTCTTTTCCTGTGCAAACAACATTGTAGGAATCAACAAAAGTATTAAGCTTATATTTTTTATCATTACTGTGTTTTTAAATTATTTAACTGGCATTATGTCACCAAAAAGATCTCTTATGAGTTGATATCCGGCAGGATCCATCGTTTTTAACTCTTTTTTTGAAGAAGGTTGGTATTCGCCTCCCATGGTAGCTCCTTTTCCTTCCCAAAGTCCCAGGTAGCAATCCATTATTGCAGCAAAATATTCATCATCAAAATCCGATTCCGGAAGGTCGTCCGAGTCCCTGCCGGGATGCCATATGCCCTTTTTAATAGCAGCATCGTTGGCCTTTTGCAGCCTTTGCTGATACTTAAACAGCGTGGGTGCTATGCCTAAATTATGTACCAGGTGTAAAATCTCTTCGTACGATGCATCGCGGCTGCCCGAATTCAACGATTCCGTTGCATATAAATCTTGCATACTATAACCCAATGTCGATATTTTATCCAAGTGCTCTTCTGCCTGGTTCTGATCGTCCCAAAAGGTTAGTGCTGCTCTTTTATTGGCCAGCGAATTGGCAATTATTTCCTTATGTCCGCTTTTGTACAAATCCCCTTCGATATCCAGATACTGCTTCATGATTTTTTTTGCATAAATCATTTGTTCGTCGCTAACACCCGAAGTTCCAAAAATGGCAATCTTACCTCCGTTAGGAGCTTCTATGTAAGCGTATTTCGAGAACACTCTGCCTATTTTCCCACTTACTTTACTCTGATCTATTTTTATTACACCTTCCCCGGTTAGTGTATCCAAATCGTTATACAACTCTTCTTTCGAACAGGAGGTTAAGGACAAAATCGCAGTACTTAATACTATGCTTACTATTCTTTTAAATTTTCGTATGCTCATTCGACGTAATTTTCAATTATTTTAAATCTTATTTGATAAAACCAACTTGTGTTGGCTTTTTACATTTTCACATTCACTAATAAAACAGGCGTGTTCGCACATACCCTATTCTTTTTTTTGAAAAAAATCTTTCCCTTTCTTTAAAACAAACAAAAAAAATCATCGTAAATAACACAAAATAAGACACATAACACCACCCAGCAAAACCTTTAAAATTTGAATTATTTTTCATATTTATTCCATAAATCCATACCAGAGTATAAATTAGGCATCGAATTTGATAATATGCTTTATGGAAATGGTGTAAGCATATTTAACCCATATTAGTTAATCATACTTCAGAAAGGCGAATTAATAAATGTGGGCCACCAAAATTTAGAATGTTTCTAAAACTTAATTGCTCCGGCCTCGGGAAAAATTCGGATGAATTTTTCGGGTAAACTAAGCTCTGGCAGAAGTAAATTTTGTTTAAGTAAATTTTATAATTTTGGGACTTCTTACACTTCTACCGAAAAAGATGTACAAGATTTAAGAACAACTGATTTTTTTATCAACTCAAAAAATGAATTATGAATAAAAGCAAAATTATTTATGGACTTTTAAGTACATTAGTTGGATATACTGTATTTATATTACTAATAGATATTTACACTAAACCTACAGATATTGGAATCTCTCTTAAACCAATTGGTAGTCTTGAGGCTTACTTTTTTGGGTTCGTCTGGGCAATGGGAGATATAGGCTGGCTTGTAGGCGGTTTATTGCTAATAAGTTTTTTGGCATTATTCTACTTTTTAGGCATGTGGATACATAAGAACTGCGTAGCATTGTCCGCATCGCAAAAAAAATGAAACAGCTGTTGAAATAAAATTCTTGAACAATAGCATTTTCAGGAAATCAACCGGCTTTATTTCTATCAGTATTTTTTGGTAAAATGAGAATTTTAATTTCCGAAAAACACTTTGAAATTAAATTTGTAGAAGTCTTTGAATAAGCTAAAATTACAATCGATTTTTAACGAAAAAATTGGCAGTAAGGAAGGTTTTGCAAAGGCTTCTTGTATAATTAAGCAATAATTCACGCTAATTACTTGTAGAATTTACCATTCCCTGTGACAGGTAAACAAAGTATCGAACTTATAATGAGTAAAAAA
>JAOARS010000319.1 GCA_025210415.1 Marinifilum sp.
ATTTAATGCCGTGCCTAAGGCACCAGGCTTTATTTACTATACTTTTCTACTAAAATCTCGTTTCTCCGAGGCTTATGCCGCTTTACTTACGAATTGCCTCAGTTAAATTTGTCGTTTTTTTACTATTATGATGATTTGGAAACAGAAAGCTTTCAGCGACTTTGAATGTATTCAACAAACTAAATCATATAAAATCTTAAAAATCAGCATCAATTCATTCTCTGTTTCAACCCTTGATTCGCATATTTAATTGTATTTTCTTTACTATCAGACATAGTAGTACGTAGTTATATAGTAGGTTATAACTTTTGCAATTCATCGGGCGAATTTGCATTTGACAACATGTTAGGAGTGAAATATTTTAGTTTTGCAGAAACATAGAACTCTTTGTGTTGAATCAGGTCCAGCAATTTCATCATTTTAAAATTACCTTTAAGCAATTGTTCCTCTATAATTGGCAAGCAAGCAAAGCTGTATACCGCAACCAATGGTTGTTTTTTACCAGATTCATCAACTGCATAAATCAAATCAGAATCGCCAATATTCCTAAACAGGTCATTAAATAAATCTGCCGGAACATTGGGTACATCACACGAAACAATAAAGTAATAATCGGCTCTAATATTTTTCATGCACGAGTAAATACCACCAATTGGCCCGCAGTTCGCAATCTCATCTTTAACAACCGGAAAATTTAAATGGTTGTAACAAGTCTTGTTGGAACTTATAATTATTGAATCACAAATATTTCTAAGACAATCCACAGCATATTCAATTAAGGCTTTTCCTTTCCATTGAACCAAGCCTTTTTCGGTTCCCATTCTAGAGCTTTTCCCTCCGCTTAGTACAATTCCTACTGTCTTTTTCTTTTCAATCATATCCAAATATAAGCAAGAATAAGCAAGTACATTCGCACACTTTAAGAACTTTTAACTTTGATATCAAAACTCCAAACAGTATCTTTAGAATGATTATAAATAACTAAAACCGGAAAAGATGAGAAAATTAATCATTCTTGTTTTCATTTTTGTTTCCGGATTAACATTCGGAAAAACAAATATGAATTCAGAAAACCAAACTAAAAAAACAGAGATAGCAAGCTTTGGGGCAGGATGTTTTTGGTGTGTTGAAGCCATTTTTCAAGAGCTAAAAGGTGTAGAAAAAGTACAATCAGGATATATGGGTGGTGAAACTAAAAATCCTACCTACAAAGAAGTTTGTAGTGGTACTACAGGACATGCCGAAATATGTCAGATTACATACGATGCAACAGTAATTGGCTTTGAGGAGTTGCTGGAAGTATTCTGGCAAACACACAATCCAACTACATTAAACAGACAAGGCGCTGATGTAGGAACACAATATCGATCGGTCATATTCTATCATTCTGAAGAGCAAAAGAAGTTAGCCGAGAGCTATAAGGCAAAATTAAATCAGTCCGGAGCTTGGGGTGATCCTATTGTTACAGAAATTACACCTGCTTCTAAATTCTATATTGCAGAAAATTATCATCAGGATTATTTTAGCAATAATTCGAACCAACCCTACTGTAATTTTGTAATCAAACCTAAAATGGAAAAGTTTAAAAAAGTTTTCAGAAATAAATTAAAGTAAAGGCGATGAGGCTGTATCATAAGTCAGATTAACTCACTGACAGTTGAATATTTGAAAAAAGTCTCGAAAGGTATACAAATCAAAAAAGGGCTGTTTCAACCATTTGAGACAGCCCCTTTTTTTTGTTTCATAGCTACGCAAACGTATGCGAAACCATAAATTTCACCCTCAATCAAAACATAGTATATCTTAACATCTTTATTTACAATGATCAGGAATATTCTATGTACTTTTACATGTGGACAACCAAAAAATTTAATTTTTTATGAAAAAAAATCTATCTCTACTTTTTCTCTTTATTATTTCTATTCCTATTGTTGGGCTTGGCAAAAATAAATCCGCAAAGAAAAACATGTTTCCAAATTATGGAATCTTGCAATATTTTGTGCCGGCACAAAGTTTACATAGTACAAATATTAAACTGTCATTATTCCATAGTGAACAATTCCTTCCCGGAAAAATCATAACCTGTAATAATGAAATCATTGTGCCTAAAGGAATACGTTATAATATTGATAAGGATGAAATTGAATGTCAGATAAATAATCAATTCAGCAGAATTTCTTCTCCTCATAAAATTAACGAGGTGGAAATAAACGGAAATCACTTTGTGTATAAAAAATACCTTCACAAAGGAGATTCTTTAAAGGGTTATTTTCAGAAAATACATTCCGGATCTAACAATTTGTATGTGAAGTATTTTGCAAAAGCATCGAAAATGTCAAATACAAGCTGCAACATTAAAAAAGTATTTTTTGTTGAAAAAGAAGGAAACTTACCTAAAAAAGTAAATTCTTTAAAGGCTGAAATAATTCGAATTTACAAAGGTAAAGAAAGCCTTGCCAATTCATTTATGAAAACCAACAACTACAGTTGGCACGATTCCAAAGCTTTAATACAATTGGTTAACTACATGGAAAAGTTAAGTGTTGATAAAGTAGCTTTGCGTTGAATTTTTCCTGTAGGAGTTCTTTTAAATTCTGAAATATAAAATATTTCGCGAGCCTGTTCGTATTTATCGAGCAGGCTTTTTATTTTTTGCTCCAGTTCCTTCTTCTGATTTTGATCAATATCCTCATATTCAATCACCAATATCAACTTTTGTCCCAAATGATCATCAGGCATTCCTGCAACAAAAAATGCTTGTGTTAGAATCGTTTCCAGTTTCTTTTCTATTTGTTCAGGAAACAACTTTATTCCTCCCGAATTAACAACGTTATCAAACCTTCCTTTCCATTCAAATTCTGTTTCATTAATCAAGTCAACAACATCATTCGTTATCAAAGTATTATCAAGTATATCAGACGTATTAATTTTCAGGCAACCACGAGTATCTGTTGAAAATTGTGCTTTACCCATTGCTTTATAGTACTTCGATTGATTTGTTCCATTTAAACATCGAATTGCAACATGCGATACTGTCTCCGTCATGCCATAACCAACAAAACAGTTTGTTTTTAGTTTCTGAAGCTTATTTTCCAGGTTCTGATCAATAGCTCCTCCTCCTATTAATAATTTCTTTACCTGATTCAATCGCTTTTCTAAAACCAAACTGTTTTTAACCTGTAATGGAATCATAGCTGCAAAATCAATCTTTCCATTCAAATTTTTTAAAGGATGTCCGTCCGGAGCAACAGGCATTAGATTTAATTGCCAAACAAAAGCACGTACAATCATCATTTTTCCTGCAATAAAATTCGAAGAAAGACAAAACAATACATTTTGCCCTTTTTCAAAATTGAAAAACACTCCCGTTATATTTGCAGAATTTATCATTTTCTGCTTCCACAAGTATATCTCCTTTGGAACACCTGTAGAACCGGAAGTTTTGGCTTGTACTCTATCAGAATCATTCAACCATTCTAAAATAAACCTACAATAATCTTTTTCCCATTCATTATCAGAATTGGAAATTATATTTCTACAATAGCTTAACAGCTCATTTTCCTTGTAGTGTTTTCCGTTTATTGTAAGTTCTCTATGCATTAAATTTTATCCCAATTTACATTCGTATTATATTTTAAAAAACCATTGGCAATGCACAAAGGAGAAGTAATGTTGTTTGTATACAACTGCCCTGTTCCCAAGCCCTGCGGC
>JAOARS010000320.1 GCA_025210415.1 Marinifilum sp.
GTTAAATTGTTTTGAATATTTTGAGTTTAGACAAGTTAAAAAATTAAGGCATAGCAGAGTTACGGCGCAATTTTTTAATGAAGTGTAAACTTAAAATAGCAGAAGAATAATGCTCATTTCAATGTAATATTGGTATTACATGAAAAAAGCACCAAACTTGTTTAAATTTGATGCTTTTTGTAGCGGAAAGAGGGGGATTCGAACCCCCGAAACGCTTTTGGCGTTTACTCGCTTTCCAGGCGAGCCAGTTCAACCACTCCTGCACCTTTCCAGTGTTGCAATAATTATGGGTTGCACACAAAAGTAGAATAAAATTGCAGATTTAAAAAGCTTGGAAATATAAAATGTAACAATTGAAATATTTATTTAACGTAAGTTTAATCTAAGTCTAAACTGTAAGTATTTACAATAGAATTAGTTTTCTCATTAATAATTAAAAAGTATCAAGTCTGAAAGCTTTCGAGATCAAGACACAAGTATCAAGAAAAATGTCATTGATTTCTTGTATTTTGATACTTTTTGCTTAAATCCGATATAATACCGATAGATGAATGACAGCATTAAATGCTAAGCAAATTTAACGCTAAGGCCATTTCGAACTCACGTTATTTATCTAAGCTTTCTTGTAAAGGGATAAAATATCTCAATTTTAATTTAAAAATCTGCTAAGCTTCGAAATGTCATTTTTTTCTGTGTTGAGGGATGAACAAATGTAATTTCTTCAGCATGCAACATCAGGCGATCAGCTTTTATACCATATAATTCATCTCCTGTTATTGATGTATTTAATCCATTAGAATGTGCAGAGTGCACACGTAATTGATGAGTACGACCAGTAATAGGGTAGAAGTGTACTTTAGTTTGCTTTTGAGTGCGCTCAATTACTTCCCATTTGGTTAGTGCTGATTTGCCATATTCATAACAAACCAATTGACGTGGCCGATCCTCTAGGTCAACACGAAGTGGAAGATCAATAGTGCCAGAATCTTCCTTAATTAAACCATCCAGAATAGCGACATACCTTTTCTGAATGCTTTTGCTCAGAAATTGTTTCTGCAGGATTTCATGTGCTAACTTTGTTTTTGCAATAAGCATAATGCCTGATGTAGCCATATCAAGACGATGAATAATAAGCGGATCTTCTGAATTTGGATATAGTGCTTTGGCTTGAGAATAAACAGATTCTTGTTCTTCTTTTCCTGGTACTGATAATAGTCCGGCTGGCTTACTGATTACAGCAATGGCATCATCTTCGTACAGTACTTTAATAGGTAGTTTGTCGTTTTCTTGTTTTGGTATTTCTATGCGAAGGCCTTCGAGCATGTGGCCAAGTATAGGTTCGCATTTGCTTTTACAGGCCGGATAATAATTGCCATGTTTACGGATTTCTTTTTTGGGAGATGGGCCCCACCAAAATTCCGCTAAGGCAATTGGCTTTAATTGATTTTGAAAGGCAAATTGCAATAGTTTAGGAGCACAGCAATCGCCAGCACCAGCAGGAGGAACTTTGGTTTTAGTTTCCTTAAAAATATCACTTGCACTCTTTTCCTTTCCATCTATGTTTAGAAAAAGATAACTATCGAATATTTGTTTTTGAAGTTGAGCCGATTGAGTTTTACGAAGGTGTTTTAGCTCATTAATTTGTTGATGGTATGCATCTAGTTTTAATTGTATGGCTTCAACTCTTTTTTTACATTCTTTCTTTAGTTTGTTGAACTTGCTTTTCTCTGTTTGGCTTTCTTTTATAAGATGTTTTAGGATGCTTTCCTTATCAGGATGATTTTCAGCTTCTACTCGCTTAAATTCTCTGCTCCTTTTTGCATTAACCATTTCGAATTTAGTGGCTTTTAAAGTATCATTTGCATTTTTAACTTCATTATGCAGTTCTTTCAGAATTTGTTTTAATTCCAACGAATTTTCGTGATTGTAAATGGCTTGATTGATTTGATTCAACTCAGTTTCTCCTTTTCGAAAGAAACCCTCTGGATTGGTTATTTCAAATACTTGTGGTACAAAAGAGATTTGAGTTTCTTGAACTTGATCGTTACCAGAATAGGCTGCAATGTAGCCAATCTCACCCAAGTGGTTTTTTACAATCAATACACCATACATTTTTCCCTTGGAATTGTGATTTGGAATTCCAAGCTTAGCTTGTAGCTCTTTAACAGCTTGTATGCATATAGGATGAGGTGTATAATCAAATGGATTGGTAAAATACTCTGGGAGCTCTTTATCCTGAAAAGTTTTGTTGAATGAGTTAAGACAATGCATTCGTATTTACATCTAACTGAATTGAATTCATTTTTTGCAAATGAAATGTTTTTTGTAACTACATGCAATTAAAAAGTACTAAAGTTTTTCAGGTTTAGTGTATATATTTTGCTGAGAGAGTGACTTTTCCACATTTATCTGTTTTTAAAGAAAATACAAATTGTTTAAACTGGATTCCGCTTGTGTTTACATGTACAGCAAAGAATGAATTAACGCTGATTTTTAAAATCTTATATGATTTAGTCGCCAAATAAACCAAAGGATAAAATGTAAACAGTTTCTCAGGTTAGTAGTTCATTAATTAACCCACACAGAGTGCACCCTTATTGTTTTTTGAAATCTTGATATTGGTTCATACCTCATTGGTATCAAAAAAGAAATCTTTTAACTTTATCAATAAATCGGATAAATCTTGAAATTATGATTCTAAAATATGCTCTAAGTCCTAACAAACTCAAAACAGGCATGAAGAATAGTTATCTTGCCAAAGTTCAAAGCTACGGTAGTGTTGATCTTGAAGGTATTGTAGATCGTATCTGTTATCCTGGTTCTGGAATTACAAAATCGGAAGCAAAAGGAATTCTTACTGAATTAAATAATGCTATCGAAAGGGCTCT
Organism: Marinifilum sp.; assembly: GCA_025210415.1. Lineage (GTDB taxonomy): Bacteria > Bacteroidota > Bacteroidia > Bacteroidales > Marinifilaceae > Marinifilum. The sequence continues at coordinate 2,889 of JAOARS010000320.1, forward strand.
TAAAGAAGGTTATACCGTAAATTTGCCTTTTGTGAAAGTAAAGCCAAGTATTAGGGGACAGTTTACCAGTTCCCAAGACTATTTTCAGTCGAAGCGCCACCAATTGTGTTTTACGGTATCACCAGGAAAATTACTAAAGGATCTACCCAAAAATATACAGCTTAAGAAAGTACATAAGAATCAAAAAAGACCTACCGTCCGTCAACTAATTAATAAATACACAGGAGAAGAATTAAAGGACTTAAAAGCTTTAATGGTTGTAGAAATCAAAGGCAGTAACTTTAGATTTCCCAAAGATGATGAGCAAGTTGGAGTGTATCTTGAAAACAAAGAGGAGCAGGTAAAAGTTCAAATCATTAGTAATGAAAACTCATCCGGAATTTTGGTTTTACTTCCTCAGCACATACCTACTGGCGAAGTTCGTTTTCGCATCGTAGTTCGCTACCAACATCACACGGAGCTTATGTCCTGTTATAGCTTACCTTTCCAGGTAAACTTATAGCCAATAAAGAGGTTTAAGTACAGTAGTATGCATGTTGCTTATATCAGTTGATATTTCGTAAAATATCAACTGATCTTATTGTAGATATCAACTGATATTATTATAAATATCAATTGATATTTTGCTTATGAAAGCATAAGGATTGAGATCTTGTAATGGATCAGTTAAAATATCAAGAGGAATCGAAGCAACAGAATAGTATGAAATGTAATCCTGTCAAATCTCAATAATGAACGAGTAAAATTAGTGCATTCATTTTAAACACAAATCGGTATTACACTTTGCTGGTTGGTTTTTCTTTCTAAATTTGTGTGGATTGTAAAATTTTAAAAAATGAGAATCGAATACGATATCAAACTTGGATTTAAGGATGTAATGTTTCGACCAAAAAGATCGACTCTTAAAAGTCGTTCGTTGGTAAGTTTAGAACGAACTTTTAAGTTTATGCACAGCGATGAAGCGTGGACAGGAGTACCAATTATTGCGGCCAATATGGATACAGTAGGTACTTTTGACATGGCTTTGGCTTTGCACGAGCATAAAGTACTTACAGCATTGCATAAACATTATACCATTGAAGAATGGAATCAGTTTTTGGCAAATGCGCCGGAAGGAATAGAAAATTACATTGCTGTGAGCACAGGTACGGGGCCAATGGATACTGAGAAAGTAGATGAAATATTTAAACAAAATCCACATCTGAAATTTTTGTGTATTGATGTGGCCAACGGATATTCTGAGCATTTTGTACACTATGTAAGTGAAGCTCGCAAGCGTTTTCCCGGAAAGGTAATTATTGCAGGAAATGTAGTTACGGGAGAAATGGTAGAAGAATTATTACTGGCCGGAGCCGATATCGTAAAAGTGGGTATTGGTCCGGGATCGGTTTGTACAACACGTGTAAAAACCGGAGTTGGCTACCCTCAGCTTTCAGCTGTGATTGAATGTGCCGATGCTGCTCATGGTTTAGGCGGACAGATTATTAGCGATGGAGGTTGTGCCATTCCGGGTGATGTATCGAAAGCATTTGGTGGAGGAGCCGATTTTGTAATGCTTGGTGGCATGTTGGCCGGACATGATGAAAGTGGTGGGGAAACCATTGAAAGAGATGGAGAAAAATTCCGCCAGTTTTATGGTATGAGCTCAGCAACAGCTATGGACAAACATGTTGGTGGAGTTGCCAATTATCGCGCCAGCGAAGGAAAAACGGTAGAAGTTCCTTATCGTGGGCCGGTTAATGAAACAGTACTTGATATTTTAGGTGGAATAAGAAGTACATGTACTTATGTTGGTGCTTCGAAATTAAAAGAGCTGACCAAACGAACTACCTTTATTCGGGTTGCAGAACAAGAGAACAAAGTATACACAAAGTAGTAATGCGAATCAAGGGTTGAAACAGAGAATGAATTGACGCTGATTTTTAAGATTTATATGATTGCTTATGATTTAGTCCGTTGAATACATTCAAAGCTGTTGAAAACTTTCTGTTTCCAAATCATAAATAATCATGATAATCTGCGTCTTAATATTAAAAAAAATGACAAATTTAATTGAGGCAATAACTAATACCAATTTTATTTTGGAATGAGCTTTAAATTGTTTTGAATATTTTGAGTTTAGACAAGTTAAAAAATTAAGGCATAGCAGAGTTACGGCGCAATTTTTTTAATGAAGTGTAAACTTAAAATAGCAGAAGAATAATGCTCATTTCAATGTAATATTGGTATAATTGTTCCGAACAAGAATTCAATCCTTGATTTGCATTAATTAGGTATTTATATCATTTCTGATTTAAACTTTCACATCGGTATTACAGTATATAGAAGCCGCAATTTTCGAATTGTGGCTTTTTTATTTGCGCCTTACATCCGCAGACATATTTCTTAAGTATCACGCAAACGCAAAGAAAAATCCTTGTAGATTTTAGGTTGCTCTTTGTTTTGATTTTGTAATAATTAATTAATAATAACGAAAAAATTTAGCAACATCACTTGCCTTTCTTTGCAGAATTGAATGATCAAACTGATTTGATCCTAATTGCAAAGAATATGATACCAAGCAATAAAATTTCTGGCAGAATAACAGCATATCTGGCAAAGAACAGAGACTGGCCATTTATTATTTATACATCCTTTTTCGCTTTCATAGTGTATTCATGCATGTATGCATTTCGAAAACCTTTTACTGTAGCCATTTTTGAAAATGAATACTTTCTCGGTTTAGACCTTAAGATATGGTTTATAATTTCTCAAATTCTAGGTTACACATTATCGAAATTTATTGGAATCAAACTGGTTTCTGAGATGAAAACGGGTAGACGCGCATTGTCAATTGTGATGTTGACCCTTCTTGCAGAGACCGCATTGTTCTTTTTTGGTTGGTTTTCATCACCTTATCGAATTATCTTTTTGTTTTTTAATGGTTTGCCATTGGGAATGATTTGGGGATTGGTTTTCTCTTATTTAGAAGGCAGAAAGTATACCGAAATGCTTGGAGCAGGTTTAAGTGTGAGTTTTATTTTTGCTTCAGGATTTGTAAAATCGACAGGAAAATGGCTGATGGTAGAGTACGGTGTAAGTGAATATTGGATGCCATTTACAACGGGTTTAATATTTATTTTACCCTTAATAGCTGCGGTTTATTTGCTCAATCTTGTGCCTTCCCCTTCTAAGGAAGATATTCAGATGAGAACAGAAAGGAAACCAATGACATCTAAAGAGCGAAAAGCTTTTTTTAGGAATTTTTCCACCGCCATTGTACTGTTGGTTTTGTCATATGCTTTGTTGAATATTTTTAGAGAAATCCGAGATAATTATGCTGCAGAAATTTGGAGTGCACTTGGTTTTGCAAATAATCCCGGTATATTCACCACTGTTGAGATTCCCATTGGTATCATTACGCTAGTAATTATGGGCTTAGTAACCTTTATTAAAGACAATACAAAAGCTTTGTTTAGTATCATTGCCTTGGTGATTATTGGTTTTGCACTAATTGGCGGATCTACTTATTTGTACGAGGTAAATGTATTCTCAGGCCCAACTTGGATGATATCTGCAGGTTTGGGATTATATATGGCCTATATCCCTTTTAATGCTTTACTGTTTGAACGAATGATTGCAGCTTTTCGTTATACAAGCAATATTGGTTTTGTGATGTATTTGGCCGATTCCTTTGGATACCTAACAAGCATTCTTTCATTTGTAATGAAGAATTTTTTCAGCCCGGATATTAGTTGGTTAAACTTTTTTGTTAAAAGCTCCTATTATATTGCATTTATTGGAATTGCCCTTATGCTTTTAACAGCAAGATGGTTCTTTTTAAAGCAACAAAAGGAAGTGGAAAGAGAAGTAGTGAACCACATGCAACCCAGCTCAATGCAGTGTTAGATAATGTATCAGGTGGGGAGTATTATACAGAAAAAGGTCAATGTTTTCACTAACCTTTTTCTGTTTAGTGTAGTGTTTTATAGTTTTTGATTTTTAATTTGTTCGCCAACTTTTAGTTCCTGAACTAAATCAAGTAAGTTAAATTTTGGACTAGGAATTGAGAAGCACTCCACTCTTTCATCTGTTGTTAAGTATTGATGAATTTCTTTTATTTCTTCCGATTCCTCAGGTTGATAGTGTATTGATTCGATTTCATCGTAATTGAAATCTTCCCAATTACCGGTCACTTTTTTAATAATTACCTTTCTAGCCAAAGGTTGACAAGCATAATTTAAGGCAAGAATAATACCTCTAAGGAATTCAGCTTTTCGAATAAATGGAATACTAAGATGCATCATGATATGCTCCTGTGGTGTATCGTTTACCTCAGCGATCTGACAAGTTAAAGTGTGATGTGCACTTAAAAATGCAATTCCTTTGTAATGCAAACTGCTTAATTTATTCCCTTTTCTTACCTCTATCACTTTATCTATAGGATTGGCTCGGATTAGAAAAGGTTCTCTCTTTACCAAATCATGATCCGAGGCCACATAGAAGAGCTCGTATAAGCCCTCATAATATTTCTTTATAAAATCATATGAATTTCGAGCTTGAGATTTAACCAAGGAAAAGTAGTCCTGATCTTGTTGTATTAAGTTTTTGTTAACTGCCATCTCCAATTTGGTAACGTACCCTTCCAAAAACTGCAATGTTTTACTCGAAGACATGTTGTTTACTTGAGAAAAAGCAAACTGAATTTTCTCATCTGGATTAGAATCTTCGGGACTAATTTCAGCTAAAATAGGAAGTATTGTTTTAAACAAACTTGAGAAAACAGGTGCTGGCGTTTCAAGTAACGCAGCAATGTCCTTTTTTCTGTAGCCCTTGTCTATTAGTTGATTGGTATACTCTAGTAATTCTCTGGCTTGTTGAGAATATTTAATCATAACTTTACATTAATTTAAATGGTTGTTGATAGATTATAAAGACATTAGAGAATTAACTCTTTATCACTTTGCAAGGTAGTTTTTTGTTCATAACACCTAAAGACATTAAAGTTAAGGAATGATGAAATTTTATCGAAACAAAACCGGGTAACTGCTAAAAAGAGATGATAATATGAATTACATATTTAAACAAGCATGAAAAGAAGAAATTTTATCTATAGTTCTGTTCTTAGCGCTTTGGGCTTATCTGCTGTTGGGTGTAGTAACATTACAAAACAAGAAAACAAGAAAAGAGTATTACGTATTGCACATATAACCGATATGCACCTTTTCCCCGATGATATACCCAAAAATGGCATTGCGAAATTACTGGAAGAACTACATGGATTAGAAGACAAACCTGACTTTGTAATAAATACAGGCGATAATATTATGGATTCTCTGAAAAGAGAAAAAGATGATGTTACAAACCAATGGAATTTTTGGAAAGAAAACTTTAGAGATGAAATTAAATATGAATTGTTCAATTGTATAGGAAACCACGATGTGTGGGGTTGGGGGCTTAAAAATGAGGCTTTAAAAACAGATCCTTTATACGGCAAGACATGGGCAAAGAAAATGCTTGGTCTGGAAAATGGTACTTACTATAGTATCGACAGAAATGGTTGGAAAATTATATTTCTCGATAGCCCTTTTTATGAAGAGAATGATCATGCCTATACCGCAAAAATAGACGATGAGCAATTTGCATGGTTGGAGAATACACTTGCCGAAACCAATAAGGATATTCCTGTAATGATTGCTTCTCATATTCCCATACTATCTCCTTCTGTATTCTTCGATGGAGAGAATGAAAAATCAGGAAATTGGAAAATTCCGGGATCATGGATGCACATAGATGTTAGGCGAATAAAGAACTTGCTGGCAAAACATCCCAATGTAAAACTGGCAATTAGCGGACATGTGCACCTGGCTGATGAGGTAAAATACCTGAATGTTGACTATGTGTGCAATGGAGCAGCATGCGGAGGATGGTGGGAAGGCCCATACCAGGAATTTCACCCTTCCTATGCCCTAACGATGGCGGTATGAAACGTTGGCTTTTGTTGCGCCTGCGGCAAGCCAATGTTTTATGACCGCGTGTTAGGGTGTGTTTGCATTTTAATTTTATTGAAATAAAAAAACTATTTATTAAATGTCATCACAGCTTTTGTGATGACATTTAAGATTTTTATTTTTCTTCTGAAGTTTTTTTAAATTTATCTAAAATAATATCTATCAAATCCTTGGCTCCAGTTTTTCTTGCTTTTTTCCAAACAACAAACTCAGATATAACAGCAACTATAACAAAAGAAGACAAAAATATTAAAGTTAATTTAACATCTAGTATATATAACAGGATTATGGATACAATCGATATTATTAGAAGAATTATTAATACTCTTTTTAACATGATATAACAATTATTTAAACAAAAATTTACCTATACGACCTGCTATGCCTGTAGAGCCGGCAATAGCACCTCCTAAAGCTCCAATACCTGCACTTTTCCATGATCCTCCGACAACACCACCCCATACTGCTCCAAAAATTGCACCTCCAACATCCGCTGCTACCCACGGAGCAACCTTTAAACTAGAGCCTACTGCATTAGGATTTTGTTCCCACCATTCAATTGAAGATATTGAAATAGCCAGAGTAACTGCAACCATTTTGCCTTCCTCTGAATCTTCAGAATAACTTAAATTGTCAAATTTCAAAATTAACTCATTCACTTTCTGTTTTAGTAAATCGTCTGATAATTTGCGTTCATAATTTAATTTCAAATTTTGATACAATTCGATAATAATAAGATAAGCTTCATCGCTTATTCTTTCATCTTGATTATACAAGCTTCAATATTATCATATTCCGCAGTTCCATTTTTCAAAGAATTAGTTCCAAAAGCGACTTGACTTAATTTAGTCGTAACCACTAAGTCTTTATGTTTTTCAAGTTCTGTTTTTAATTCTGTTTTTTCTATGTCTGAAAGTTCTGTTCGTTCTACAAATTTTGTGTTAAAATTATTTATAACATCAATTTTCTCCTCAACACTCTCTCCATTATCAACAAAATCAAAATTACTATTTATATTATCTAAAAAGTCGTTATGTATTTTTCCAATATTAGAAAAACCTGAAACCTTAATACTTTCTTTATGATTATAAATTTTTAAATTGATAATCACAAATTTATATTATTTATATATTAAAGTCAAGCATCTATATGTGTAAATTTAATACACCCTAATTAATTTGTATGATGATGGTAGTTTTGAAAACCAACTGATTGCTTACGATTGGAAAGATGAATTGGTCTAAAAACAAAAGAGTTAGACTTGTGTCTTAACTTTTAGCTTTACAATTATTCACCATAATTTTACATTAACATTTTAAAGCTTTAATAAATTATAAAGAAGATTAGCTAATTAATTCGTTAAGAACGAAAAGCAGGCTTGTTTTGCAGTTGAAACGTGAATTCAATTCATTGTTTCATAAAAAGCAGAACAAGCTTTTTTATTTCTGATATCAAAAGAAATTAAATATCATTTTATAATATCGATTAGTTATGAAAACAGAAAGTAGTATTCAGGGAATTGTTTTTGACTGGGCAGGAACTTTAGTAGATTATGGCTGCGTAGCTCCAACAGCTGTATTTGTTGAAGTTTTTAAGAAAAATGGAATTGAAATTTCATTGGAAGATGCCAGGGAACCTATGGGTTTGGCAAAAAAAGATCATGTACGTGAATTGTTGAACCTTAACCATGTAAAACAACAATGGCAAGTATTAAACAATAGATTACCAGATGAGTACGATGTTGAAAGTATTTACAACATGCTAACTCCCGGTTTAAAAAAAATAGTAGCCAATTATTCAAAAGCAATACCCGGAGTTGCAGAACTATTTGTTGAATTGAAGAAAAGAGGAATTAAAATCGGATCTACAACAGGATACGTAACTGAAATGATGGAAAATGTAATTCCCGAAGCAAAATCGCAGAATATACTTCCTGACTCAATTGTAACATCGGATGAAACCCCTGCCGGAAGACCTCAGCCATTCATGATTTATAAAAATGCAACCAACCTTCAGGTTTATCCTTTGAGTCATATGGTAAAAGTAGGCGATACAATTGCTGATATTAAAGAAGGATTGAATGCAGGAATGTGGACTGTAGGATATACCAAGTGTGGCAATGAAGTTGGATTGACAGAAGAAGAAGCAAATCAATTGCCCGAAGCAGAACTACAGGTAAAGATTGAAGCAGCAGAGAAAAAGCTAAAGAATGCCGGAGCTCATTTTGTAGCGGAAGGCCCTTGGCAATTAATTCCTGTGTTGGATAAAATAAATGAACTTTTGAAAGAAGGACACACCCCTGCTAATTGTAAACAATTGGAAGAAGTATTGTAAGGCAGGAATATACCTTATCAAAAAGTTTTAATTAGATAATTTAGAAGAAAATGACAGATAAATTACTTTTTACTCCAGGCCCCTTAACAACTTCGGAGACAGTAAAGAAAGCAATGGTTCGTGATTTGGGATCGAGAGATTACGAATTCATTCAGGCAGTAAAAGAGATTAGAGAATTGTTATTGAAAACGGCAGGTTTGCAAGAACCGACAAATTACGATGCAATCCTGATGCAAGGAGCAGGAACTTTTGGTGTAGAATCGGTCATATCGACAGTAATTCCGAAAGACGGTCATTTTTTGGTGATAAAAAATGGCGCTTATGGCGAAAGAATAGCCAATATGGCCAATATTCACAATATTCAAACATCAGTAATCTCTTGTACCGAAAATGAAATTCCATCAGTTGAACTTGTTGAGCAGTTCTTGAAAGCCAATCCAACTGTTACCCACGTTGCAATTGTACACTGCGAAACAACAACAGGAATTTTTAATGACATTGAAACCATAGGAAAAATGTTGAAAGCTTACAATGTAACTTACATTGTAGATGCAATGAGTAGCTTTGGAGCAGTTCCTGTAGATTTTGAGAAAGCAGGAATAGATTATTTAATTTCCTCTTCGAACAAATGTATCGAAGGAGTTCCCGGATTTTCATTTGTGATTGCAAATACGCAAAACCTAATGAAATGTAAAGGACAGAACAGAACCCTTTCATTAGATTTGTTTGCTCAGTGGGAAGGTTTGAATGCAAATGGACAATTTCGTTTTACTCCGCCAATTCAGAGTATGTTGGCATTCAGGCAAGCACTTAGAGAACTTGAAGAAGAAGGAGGAGTTTTAGCCAGAGCTGAAAGATATAAAAATAACTATCAATCTTTAATGAAAGGGATGAGAACATTGGGATTCAAAGAATATTTGGAACCAGAAAAACAAGGTTATATCATTACCTCATTTTTATATCCCGAAAACCCTGAATTTGATTTTACAAGCTTTTATGAAGCATTAAATGAGAAAGGACTTGTGATTTATCCGGGTAAATTGAGTCAGGCCGATTGTTTCAGAATTGGAAATATAGGCAAACTGTATCCTAAAGATCTGGAATCCTTGTTAAAAGGAATAGAAGAAGTGATACACAGTAAAAAACAATTAGTTATTTAGCGAAAAGGTGAGGGTTTCCTCACCTTTTTTTTACTTCAAACTTTACCCAAAGACGTTATGAACTTAAACACATGGCAATTTAAAAAGAAAACCTCAGAGAAAATTTGAAACAGCATCTTAATCCGGATAATCACATTTAAGTTTAGTCATAAATTTATCTCGACAAATTTAAAAGTTTGGGTGTTCCCTTACGGGTAGGCTGTGCAACATTGAAAAAAATCTTCAGTCAGGATTTTAATAAACCTCTTCTTTTAAATCATGTATTTTCAAATAGATAAGCATTGGATACAGTTGCATTTTGAGCAGAAAAATCCAATTAAAAACATTTCAGA
>JAOARS010000321.1 GCA_025210415.1 Marinifilum sp.
CTCTTAGACCGAGCTGTTGTGATTTGCTTGCAGAATGTATCTTTGATGTGTTGACTTACAACCTATCAAGGTAAAGTATCTCACAATTAAGAAGTTGTAAGACACATTAGAAATGAAAAAACCGAAGCTCGAAAGCTTCGGTTTTTCTTTTTATATGCTTTTTTTGAATTCTGGTTTGAACTTACTTTTAACAAATAGCCGCGTCGTCCCTCCTCGCTATGACAGTATTAAAAAAGCTGTAATTGTTGTACTACATCAGGTTTTTCAGCTTCTTCTCTGCTATAAAACAATTCCATTGCGGCAAATTGCTTGTCGGTAATTTTTAAAATGCCAACATGCCCATGTTCAGGCAAAAGGTTTTTGACCCGTTTGGCATGCACATCGGCATTTTCACGACTGGGACAGGTACGCATGTAAATGGAGAACTGAAACATGGTAAAACCATCTTTCAGTAACTCCTTTCGAAATCGGCTTGCAGCCTTCCGCTCCTTTTTGGTATCGGTAGGCAAATCGAAAAATACCAAAACCCACATGCTACGATATTGGCTTAAAGCTTCGTGACTCATAAAAATCAGGATACAGGATTTTACGTCGTTCTCCGGCAAAACACTCAAACAAAGAGTTGGTCGTTCGGCTAATGGCCGTCATTAGCGGACTTTTCTTGCCTCCAATCAGCACATCGCATGTTAACACGCTCAATAGTTTTGCCTTCTGGTCTGTAGTTAAATCTTCCGATTGAAACTCTCCATTATAATACATGGGCAATACCAACTGATCGCAGAACGGACGATAAGGTTCCATAATGTCATCGGCCAAACAATAAGCATTGTATTTGTTGCGATGGAAGATGCCCAATGTTGGTAACATTCCGCTGCTAACCAATGCACGTGCTACTGCTGCACGAATTAAAGCATAAGCATAATTCAGTTGTGGATTGGGTGCTTTTCCAAAACGTTCGCGTACAAATCCATCCTCTCCAAGTAGCAGATCCCAATAAATTCTGGCTGCCCTTCCCTCTACATTCTCACTATCCCCCGACTTGATTTGCGGAATCAGTGCATGCAATTGTTTGGCATCTTTGCTCATCTGTTCCAGAATCTCAGCCTGATTGGCCACTTTGGCCGCAACTGTCTGAGCCCATAAATTTTTCTTTAAAGGCTCAGAGGCTGCAATTTGAATCCTGAAACGCTCCGACTGCAAGGAATTTCCTGCCAGAGGCATGAACAAACCAACCGGATGGTGTTTTTCGTTGCAGGAAAGTACTGCCACATTGTTTAGTACCAATTCCGATAGCAAAGCTTGGCTCAAAGTCACCTGCGGATGATCCAATACCACCACTCCAATGTCTTCAATTGGAATCGTAGCCACCTCCTTTCTCTGTTCTGGTTTGAATACTTTTAGCTGTTTGTCTTGCCTACGCAAATAGGCAGGATTCCCAAAGTACAAAGTGCGTTTGATCATGATATTTACTTTTAAGATTCCGAATACATTTCTATATTGCTATGTTTTACAACTTTTGTAATGTTTCCTAAACGATCTACTTCTAGCTTCCAACAAATTGCTTTAATTTGAGTTTTACCATCAATCATATTTTGATTCTTTGTTTGTTGACTACCAAAACCAAACTCATCTTTTATCAGTTCATCTTCTGAAATTTGCAACATCTTATTTTCTAACAATTCCTCGTAGATTTCCTTTTTCCTCTTATTTTCATGAAACTTCCATATTGGTTTTGCTACTGCATAAGGAACAAAATTAGCTATACCCCCACCCCCATCTACAAATTTATAAACACGACTTATTTGTTCTTTAGATAAATTATTGTGATCAACTAAATGAGGATGTTCAATTTCTTCCTGAGTAGGAACATACACCAAATCCAATGGAGAAATCGTAAACAACCATTTATACTCCATATCTTTTGAGCTACCATAAATTCTAGATGCGAATGGATTTAGTCTTTTATCCTTATCACACTTTAACTCATCAATCAATAGCATCAACGAAATATCCTCAATTTTACGAACCGTAACTTCTTCTCCTTTTCTATCCTTATAAGTTCCTTTATAAAATCCTAAATACAAATTTGAACCAGCATCAGTTTTTATATATTGCTCGTTCTTTATGTAATCTTTAGATCCATAATCTTCTTCACAAACTTGTCTTTGTTTACCAAAACCTTCTGATATTCTTACTTTTTTAATTGGAGCATGTGCTTTCCCTTTATTTAGTCCTCTAAGAATTTCTGGTTGATTTAATACTTCTATTTCTTCTGGTGTAAAGGCAAACTCAGGATGTTCCTTTATATCTGAACTTTTTGTATTAGTTCGAACCAAATTTGGATCATGCATTTTATCGATGAAAATATTCAATTTAGAATAGTCCGTTTTATTAAATTTATACTTATTGTTTTCTAAGTATGTAACAAAATCATCAAGAGAACTAAAGTTATTTTCCGGATCTTCAACAATAGAACGAATTTCTGTCTTTTCAATTGAAGCATCAATATAGTTTATAGCCTGTGTAAAAGGAAGTTCTAGAGTATCGAACCTTTCCAGATGTCTTTTTAAAATCTTCCGAATACCAGAATCGGTTATCGTTTTAATCTTTTTTCTATTAAATGAACTGTCGAGTTTTTTTCTAACCACTATTTTTTCTGAACCTTCAATGGTTTTCTTACCATAAAATGTATCCTTTCCCAAACTTCTCCTAATTGCCCAATTGTATTTTTGCTTATTATCCGTATTTTGCTTGCTTTTGTTATTTGTAGAATCTTTTTTATAACGATTAACGGTTGTATTTATAACTCTGAGGTTTTGCTTAAAAGTAACGATAGTATTCTGTAATGCATCTAATACCATTGTCTTCCAGTTTCCGTGATACTCAATTTCTCCATAGTAATAATCTTTCTTTAAAACTGTATTTTCTTTTGAGTCATTTGCATCAGGCTTTCTTTTTTCTCCTGGTCGCATAAAGTACCAATCAATGTCCTTTGGATTCTCTTTATTTGGAGAAGAATACTTAATATTCTTTTTCATTGTAAGACGATAAGCCTCCAATTGTTTCTGTTTTCCAATATCTTTTAAATGAATTTTTGAGTTAATATTATTCATATAATTTACATGCTCTCTTGTACATAGAGCCACAATTAAAGCATCTAAAGCATGGTGACGATGATCTATACGCTTAATATCGTAAGATTCATCTTCTTCTCTAATTATCTTGTTTAGAGGTAAGTAGATAATTACTTATATTTGCATCCATTAAAAATAAGGGATACATGGAATTATTCAAAGGACAGAATGCTCTAGAGTTTGCTGATCGTTTCCGTACGGATGATGATTGCCTGGAATATTTGGCCAGCATCAAGTGGCACAACGGATTTGCGTGCGTTAAATGTGGGCACCAAGGCTATCAGCAGCGCAAGCATCACGGAAGGATTTGCAACAAGTGTGCACATATTGAGTCGGCTACCGCCAATACCCTTTTTCACAAAGTGAAATTTGGAGTGCGCAAAGCTTTTTATGTTTGCTTTGAGATGTCGACCTCAACCAAAAGTTTGTCTGCAAGCTATATGTCAGAACGTATCGGAGTGACTGAAAAAACAGCACGTCTGTTCATGCATAAAGCTAGGGAAGCAATGCAGTCAAGCGGCAATAACCCGATGGATGGAAATGTACATATCGATGAATTTGTGGTAGGAGGTAAAGAAGAAGGTAAGGTTGGTCGGAGTTATCATAGCAAGAAAAAGAAAGCTGTATGTGCTGTAGAGCTTACCGATGATGGGAAAGTAAAACGTATGTACTCGATGAAAATCAACAATTACTCATCAAAAGAACTCAAAAGGCTTTTTGACGCTCATATATCCCAAGATGCCAGCGTGACCACTGATTGTTGGAGAGGTTATCGTCCTTTGATGAAGGATTACAACATTGAACAGATTGAAAGCATGGGAGGTATGAACTTTAAAGCCTTGCATACAATGATACATCAAGTGAAGTCGTGGATTAGAACAACATATTCTTGGGTTAGCGAATGGCATATAGATAAATATTTCAATGAATTTTGCTACAGGATTAACCGATCACAAATGAAAGACAACATCTTTAATAACTTAATGTACCGTATGGTTGAAGCTGACAAAATTAATCAGAAAGATTTGATAGGTGCTTAGCTACCGACCTCTAATCTTGTTTACATTACAATTAAAAAACTCTTTCCCATTTTTAGCTAGCTGTATTTGACCAAATAAATTTGATTTCGTGAGTTCGTTCATACGAATAAATCTTGGAGAAACCAGTTCTGTCCAAACTTCATTTAACTGCCAGGCTTTTTTAAGATCTGTAGTTATTCTTCCGGTTACAGGAAGAACATTTTTTGAACAAAATTCAAGTTCACCTTCTTCTCTTACAATATGACTCAAAAGCTCCATTGCTTTTCGAGATATATGCCTTGCATTATTTAGTTGACTATTGGTAAAACTTTTGGGAATCTCTCTGGAAAGAAGGATATGTTTTTTACTACCAGAAAATTGTTTCAATACTGTTGCTACGTATTCTTCATCAGAAACAACTCTAACTTTTTCATTATGCGCAGAACAGTATATTTCTCTTCTCCCTGGATTATTTATGAATTCCCGACCGGTTTTATTACTCTTTTCTTTATTAACCTCAAGTTCACATACAACTTTATTACTTAATGAATTGTTCGTAACTGAAGCTTGGGGAAAAATGTGGTCAATGTTGTACTTTTTCCCATCAAATAAATCAGACATTGCGATGGGCTTGTTGGTATATGGGGATATACACCCTTGTTCTATCCACAATTTATATTTTTCGAAAGTTTCTTTCGTAATTTCATTTTTAAGAATCTTATCTATTTCATCTCGCTCAGCTTTCTTTTTATATTGATGCAGATTTAAAGCAGAATCTTCAATAATTTTTAGACGTTCAAAATGATCCTTATTTTTGGGGTTTGCATTGTATGGTTCACAACAAAGAAACTCCTCTAACACTTGCCTTAGTCGCTTATTTTGTTCTCGATTATTTTTTTGATTTTTTGTATCTCTATCTTTTTCTTTTGCTGATTTTTTCAACTCTCTACCTACTTCTACATGTATTTCAGAAAAATAATGCTCTTTACTATCTCCATGATATTCCCAAATATCAGCCACCATCTGCATCATTTCCAATAGAACTTTTTCTGCCACAGGATTATTCATTGAATGCTGTTTAAGCTCTTTGTGCAATTCATTCCTTATGTCCTCAGGAGAATTCCAGTGTTTAGCTTGTGCCAATTCAGAATGGCGTCCATAAATTAAATATGAAGCTTGGCTTACATTTAGTTTTCGAAAATCTGTAATATTTGAAAAATCTCTAAATGCATTAAATAAACCTTTCGGGAAGGGTAACTTATTGTTTTTAGGTGCAATTTCAATTACATCATCGTAATTAATGTTTTCAGAACTAAAATCTATTTTTTTTACTTTGTCAAGTATTTCTCGTTTTCTGGCTTCCTGTTGTTCTTTCCATTGAACAAACCAATCTTCATTTGCCCAATAATCCGTTTTTATACAACTTCCCATTCTAAGATATGGGATAAATTTCTTCAATGATTTTTCTGAGAATGCGCAATATTGGGATGAGAATTTCGGATAATTAGCAAAATCCTTAATGATATTATTCTTTACTTCTTCGTTGATATCCCATCCTTCAAAGTAACCATTGAAAAATGTTTTTATACTTTTATTGTCATTGGCAATTCTTTCTTTGTAATTCACAGAGTAGAGATAATGCCATAAATCAACTTCTTTTTCTTTTGTTAAGAAATTTTCATAATCAACGAATCCACATCTTTTAAATCTAGTAACAAAACTAACTCGTGTTTGATTTCCTTTTAACTCTTCATCTTCTGGAAAGTTCCAAACATAGTTGCTGTTTTTTGATTTGTAATCAATCTTAAACTTCTTTTTGCAAAAGTTTAGAAATTGATTTTGATTTATTGATTTGCGTTTATTAAATTCTTCATAAAGCTCCTGATATATTTCTTCGTTAAAATATTCATTTGTGATATCAACATTTGTAGCAATTGTTCCCGTATCTTTGTCCTTCTGTTCTAATTGGATAAGTTTTAAGCTATGTATTTTATCCCAAATTCTATACTCTTGAAATAAGGGATGAGAAGCTGAAGCTACCTTTCGGTACATAGGGATATAATGAATCTCACCAGAGCTCTTATCAACTGTTTCTTTCCAGTATCGAATTTCATATTTACAATTCGAAATTTCTGACTTTTTACTTTTTAGTGGGCGTTGATATAAAAGGATATCCTCTACAAGTAAATGTTGTATCGCTTCTTTGTTATTTAATAAAGATTTAGCATGTGAATCATTATTAGGATATAACATTCTTACACATTTTTCAAAAATATCTTTATCCCTTAAAGTATCATGAAACCTTCTTTGGGTATTAATAATTTGCTTAAGTTCTTGACGATAGAATTCACGATCTATAACTTGGAACATACCGCCAATAATCTTCGTACGCTTACCCGTTTGAGCATCTTGTTTAAGTACACTATAAATTTTGGGCGAAATAAATTTTTGTGCTTCTCCTGTTTTTCTATAGTTAAAAGCAAGAGCCTCTTTCTCTGTTTTCTTCTTAAGTAAAGTCCAATCGCTAGAGTTATCACTAAAATCCGGTTCTCTAAATTTTCTTTCTTTACCTTGAGTTTTCTTTATTTCTCCCAGATGTGTATACTTTGTTTCAACAATATAATCATAACTTTTACCCTTTGCACTAAAATATTTATTTGTAAAGTTCTTTGTCGGTGGTTTTACTTCTATCCAACCATTATCGTAAATAATACTAAAATTGTGTTTTCCATCTTCTTTCTGATATTTTACATCTGCTATCTGTAAATTAAAAATATCTACAACAGTAAATTCTACTTCTTTATCTTTAATATTACCCTCAGTATCTACTTTAGATGTTTTTATTACTTCTTTAATATCGTCAACAAAAGTAAGTTGAGTTTCAGTATATTCTTTATATTTAAATGAAATCGCACCATCAAGAGTAATGTCATAATATGTACTGCCATTATTATCAATTTTCCTTTCAACATGAGTTGCATGTAAATCAAGTTCCTCGATAATTTCATTGTCTTTTGTAGATTTATCTTCGACTTCTATTTTTTCATAACCCCTTTTCTGGTTATAGCTTAATAAAACCCATGCTAACTCTTCTAAAGAGATTTTTTCAGAGAGAGCTTTTTGTCTTAGATAGTAGAGTGTCCAATCATATGGTATTCGTTTTCCTTTCTGATTTTCTATGCCAATTTCATCAAGCATTTCCTGATAACTATCCTTAAATAAAAAATTACCTTTTTCATTTTTTCCAGTATCATATGCTAATTTTGGCTCTTTAAATGATTTAAATTGTCCGCATTTCTTATTGGAAGAATTCGTAAAGTTGATATCTAACTTATAATGCTCAGGCAAAGAATCAAGAAGATTCAAGACCAAGTGAAGCCTGTCTCTACGGAGTAGATATCTTTCATTTAATCTTCTGATTCCTCTTTTTTCAGTTCTTAATGCTGCTGAACTCTTAATCTTTCCCTTACTTTCGAAATCATTGATTTCTGTTGCATTCATAGGCAATATTCGTGAGCCCATTCCTATAATTCTTACAATTCCTTTATTGTGGTCGATTTCCACTAACGCCCACCCAATTGAATTGGTTCCTAAATCAAGTCCTAATATTTTTTTCATAGTAGTTATTGTATATTTTATTTATTGTTTCTATTTTTGGATCTACATTCTGTAAGCAAATCACAATAAGGATTATTCCGTTGTGAAAACATTTAAAGCGGCATTTGTCGCTTTTTTTGTGCTCAATTTTTCTGAGGTAAATAATCAGGTATCAGTTTCCATAGCAATCACCCATGCTATTTCGTGCAGAAAATCAATGTGACGATAAGAAGTTTTAATCATGGAATTAAGTAGTATCTATTTTTATTTTATATGAAATGTATGTAAATATAAAAAATATTCTACAGTTAAACAGTGTTCTAAATTATTTTATCAGGCTAATATTCGTATTTAATAATAATTCGTTAGTTTTTAATCATTTGCCATTGGTTTGATTTATACCGATTGTATAATGAAATAAGCCTTATCTTCGTTTCACTCGAAAGATTCAAGCATTATTACATTGGCATGATACCAAATAATCAACATAGCTCACTTCATTTTCAAAATGGTAGCAAATATGAGACAATCTTACCTTCTAAGGATGAACAGTCTCTCCTTATAAGGATGAACAATCGCTCCTTATAAGGGAAGAGTCTATGCCCTTATAAGGGTTAATGATCGCTCCTATAAGCAAGAATAAAGAACAGATTGTATAAAAAAAGCCTTTCATAAACAGAAAGGCTTTCAAATTTTAACTCACTACACAAATTAGCTAACTTCAAACAAATATTCGAAATTGTAGCTACGAGTTTCTTTTAAAAGTCTGCCTGCCGAGCTAAACTGCGTAGTAATTACCAAACGGTAATCGCCGGCAGCCAAATCGGCAGGAACAACAAAACTAAGTTTTGAAGGGGAATTGGTAGAAATGTGTGTAGCAGGAATTACAGTTTCCTGTTTTGTATCCTCTTTAATTAATTTAATGCCTACCTCTTTTTCATCTCCTTCAATTTTAATGCGTGTACCTGTTACATTTACAGGAGCACCTGGTGTTAGTTTCAGGTTGCTTGCGCCCGAGGCTACATCTATTACCTCATTAATAGCCATTGGCGATGCTGCCTTACCACGAACATCAACCTCGCAGTTTTTAACGGCATTGCGCAATTCGGCAGTTGGAGTAACATGTACCGAAAGCGTGTGCTTGTCGTTTTCCCACTTGGCATTATCGCCAATAAATACACCATTTACATTCAGGTGGAAATAGCCCAAACCAAAATGTACCGATGCACCATTAGAGATTTGCTCGATTGCAATGTTTTGCAGAATTTCATTTGCCGAACGCAAATCGGTAGCACTGTAATTCGTTCCTCTTGCAATGGCAATGTTTACCAAATCTTCAAGCGATAAAGATTTTGTAGTAATCACTCTTCCAAAACGATCATCTTTCTGATCGGTGATTGTTAAATCGTGCAATTCGACGATTACACCATTCTTCTCTTTAACTTCCATGTGTAAAGTTATTTGTTGGTTAATAAACTTAGATTCAGCCATTATGAGCTGCACCTATTCATTCTCTCGTTATTATTTTATCAAATCATACAATAAAATAAGAAGCATGAAGTTAAGTAGAAATAGAAATCGGTAGTTTAAGAATCGGAACTAAAAATTCAAGAATCGGTACTATGAATCGTTTTACAAAAAAGGATATTACTGTAAAGCCTAAAAGCAAAGAAGAATATCTTTGTTTGCTGGAAAATTTCTGTCAAAATCCAAATCGCCCCTACTTTTACCAATGCAAAAGTGAAGAAAGTTTTTACTTAGAGCGCAAGTGTTTAAACGGAATGAGCTTAAATCTGGTTAAGATTGTTTTTCCGTATCGTTTGCAATACACAAATCGCAATCAGGAGGCTGCTTTCAGCATGAATTTTATGCTGAATGGACATGTTGATTATTCTGTTCAGCAAGCTAAATCTTGCATAAGTGCAGGAGAAAACAATATCCTTATTGTTCCTGATCAATCGCATCCTTCTTTCCTGTTTGCGGCTAATACTTATTAACCTGATTTCGCTTAAAAATATCTATCACAGAAAATCAGATTTATTTAAGATTTGCTTTAAAAAATCTGAAAGAATATCGGGATATTTTGAAGAGTTTTTAAAGTGAAGATTAGATGAAGATGATTTTTTCAAAGAATTTGCCTGCTTTTGGCATAAATTTCCTCAAATCCCCTCGAAATATCCCGATATTCCTTCGAAAATTTGAGAAAACTTCTACTCAAAATCAGTGCAAACTGTGACAATATTTTTAATCGAACTCAGGTTATTAAGATGATCATGATGATTTGGAAACAGAAAGCTTTCTGCGGCTTTGAATATATTCAACAAACTCAATCA
>JAOARS010000322.1 GCA_025210415.1 Marinifilum sp.
AGGGAGCAAATGACAGTCTTGATCTTTTTGCTTCGTTTTTGGATTAAGCCAAAAATGAAGAGCCCGCCGGCTTGAGGCAGATATAGATCTTCAAAATCAATCAATTGGTTAATGTTTTATCCGAGAATATATTTGGAATGATATGAATCGATCTATTCCAATCTTTAGATAATCGTTTCATAAGTGTTCTTAAGCCGTACGGGCTATTATTCCTTTTTTGAAAAAAGGAACCAAAAATCTCATCGCCAAAGGGAATTGCTACGCACCGGAGTCTCATTTACGACTTCATGCTTCACCTCCGGCTCTAGCCATACCGCGTCAATTTTCCCGTATCAGATTGGATTGTGGCAAAGTGAAAACACTTGTGAGTTGGCTCAACATCCTGAATCGGGACAATTCAGAGTAACACTAAGCGGATCGGTTATTAACAATAGTAAAGCCATCTTTTTCCTGGTAACAGGTGCCAATAAAGCAGAAAAAGTAAAGGAAATACACCAGAAAGAGGGAGATTACAAGAGCTATCCGGCTTCACTTGTAAAAGAAGAAGGAACAGTTTGGCTAATGGACAAGGAAGCTGCACAATTAATCTGAAATAAAATTAATCAAGAATCATTATTCCGGCTCCCATATCGGTAAAATCAATTCTTTGTATGGGAAAATGCATGCTTCAACGGTGAGGTGCATCCCTTAGTGGGGAAAACTAACTCCTTCAATGGGAAAACCCATTCCTTAACCATTACAATGTGTTCCTTAAGGCACACAACGAACTCCTTGGTAGTTGGAATGAGTTCCTAGAATGGTAAGCTACCACACGAAAGGATTCGTGCGGTGGCGGGGTTATTTTGCACTGGCTTTTTTTATTGTTTCAATTAATGCTCGTTTATATGCCCTATTCTTTCCCATTGATATAATATTTGGTCTTTTATATGGATCACATATACTATTGATATAAATCTTCTGGTCTTTAATAATTACTGTTAACATCTCCCCCCATTCTCCCCATTCAAAAAAAGCTGAACGTTTAGATATGGCAACAAATTCATTTTTCCCTACATGTTTAATTTCTAAATTATTTACAAGAGCATATTTAGAACATAAACTCAATATCACATCCGTAGGAAGGGATGTTTTGATATTCTCAAATTCTAATCTTTTGAATTGAATAATCAATAGAACAAATGCCAACAGAACAAAAATTGCAGTTCCTTCAAATAATTCATAAATTGATCGACCCCTTTGATACATTCCTGTCATATTTTTTATGTAGTCAACAACTGTCAATAAAAAAGGAATTAAAATAATTAGGACAAAAAAATAATGCCCAAAATAACCATACTTACTCAACTTGAGTCTCTTAGGCACATTTAAGCATTCCGGATTATAATTATTTTTCATTAAATATCTTTCTGTAAGCTGTAACTAATTTCACTCACTCCCAATAGTTGATAAGTAATTTCAATCTCTGTCATTATATACAGGATCCTTTAGCATTACCTATTAATTTCATTAAAGGAGGATGCATGTTGTCAATTACCTTAATTTAAAAGCTTATCAAAATTAAAAAAAATGCTGAATATCTATTAGAAAGACCAGTTAATACGGTATTGACATGACAAGCTCTTTTGAATTATCTACGGAAAGAAAGTCACTTTTTACGATACCATCCACCTGTTTTGTTTATTTAGAATGAGCGATCCTATAATTTAGTCTAAGCTACACACAAATTAGTCAGAGCGATCCCTCTTTTAAGCTGAGAATATGAAATCATTCAGAAATTGAATCACATACAACAGAGAATCCAGCCCTGATACATTTATCAAAGCTGGATTTCACATCATTACAAAAACAAACTACTATTTCGGCACGCCCAATTTTGTTAAAATGGTATTCATCAGACACCACTTAGTAATGGACGATTGAACTAGATTCACACCTACAAAACCAGCTAAATAAAGCCAGTTAATGTTTACATAAACAGCCAACAAAATGCTGGTCAATACAAAAGTTCCGGCAACTGCTCTTACGATTCTTTCCTGCATGGTTATTTTATTAGTAGTGAGTAATTAGTAGTAAGATGATTTACATTATTTTTCAAATCACATCAATAACGAATCATCATCCCACATACATTATCTTAACTTTCAAATATTAACACCTATTTTATTCAAATAAACAAATCGACAACTTCACAGATCAACAACAAACTACACTCCCTTCTCAACATTCATCACATAAGCTTCGATGTTGCATCGCGGCATTTTGTTTTTACAATGCGACAGAGCTTCCAGCAATCCATCTGCCTGATTGTCGTCTATAAATGACAGAAAGGCAATATTATCGATGGCAGAATTCTTTTGTCCAAACCAATTCCCAAGGCGATGGGGTGCCTTATCTAATTTCTTTACGCCTTGCATAGGTATTTCATTGTAAAAAGACACTTGCTGCTCACTGAAAAACTGCTGAAGCTGTTCTCTGTATTCGGCAACTGTTATAGCGATTAATAACTTCATAGATTCTTTGGTTAAAAGCAAGGAGTCTTGCCAATCTTATCAAGACTCTTTGCAGTAAATACTAAAGGTTTAAATCAGTTTCATCTTCTGTTTCACCACCTGTTTTGGGTAATGAAGGTACATTTTCAGCTTCCTTTTTCTGCTCTGTCATAAAGTAGATCAAGGGCACAATAAGGAGCGTCAATACCGTGGAGGCAATGGTTCCGCCCATTAAAGAAATGGCTAAACCCTGGAAAATAGGGTCAAACAATATAACCA
>JAOARS010000323.1 GCA_025210415.1 Marinifilum sp.
CTTTCGCAGATATTCCACCAAATTGTAGGTAAATGAATCGTAATTATCTAATACCAATATCTTCATAGCTTAAATATTTTGAGCCAATTCCATCGCTTTACGCAAGGCAGCCAGCTTGTTACTTACTTCGTTTAATTCACTCTCTTCGCGCGATTTTTCAACTACTCCGGCTCCAGCCTGATAGTACAATGTGTTGTTCTTGCTTAGGAAACTACGAATCATGATAGCCTGATTTACTTCTCCGTTAAAACCCAAAGCTCCAATGCAACCTCCGTAAAATCCACGAGCTGTTGGCTCATATTGGTCAATCAATTCCATGGCACGATATTTAGGTGCACCCGATAGTGTTCCTGCCGGAAATGTATCTCCCATTAATTGGAATGGATTATAATCTTCAGGCAATTCGCCCGATAATTTCGATACCAAATGAATTACATGCGAAAAGTATTGTACCTCTCTAAAAGTTTCTACTTTGATATTTTGAGCATCTCTGCTTAAATCGTTACGAGCCAAATCTACCAACATTACATGTTCGCTTTGCTCCTTCTCATCATTCAGCAACTCTTTTGCCAGTTCAGCATCTTTCATTGAGTTTCCGGTTCGTTTAAATGTGCCGGCAATTGGATGGATGTAAGCTTTCTTGTTTTTTATTTCAATTTGAGCCTCAGGTGAAGATCCCATAATTCGGTACGAACCATAATCGAAATAAAACAAATAAGGCGATGGATTTATTGATCGAAGTGCTCGATACAAATTAAAATCATCACCTTTATAATCATGTGAAAACTGTCTTGATAGAACAATTTGAAATACATCTCCTCTTCTGCAATGTTGTTTTCCTTTGCTTACCATATCCTTGTAAGCCTGATCTGTCATATTCGATTGTTCTTCTCCTTCCAAAGAGAATTTAAATACTGGTAAAGTTCTGTTTCTCAACAAATCGGAAACTTCTCTTATTCTTGACTCATTACCATTTTCCACCAACTCAATAATCTTTAAGGTATTGTTGAAGTGATTCACCTCAATAATAAAACGATAAAGAGAATAGCGCATTTGGGGAATTCCAGACTGCTTTTTGTTCTGATTGAATTGTAAATCTTCGAAAAAAGGAACTGAATCGTAAGCTGTGTATCCAAATAAGGCATTTGCCTTGGTTACATTTTCTTTATCCTCCAAATCAAATTGATTTACAAAGGTTTTTAATCTTTCCGAAACAAATCTTTTTCCTTTTCCTCTTGCATCTATGTATTGCTTATTACCAAAAACTTCTTCGATTAAATCTCCATCCTTTAATTGGATAGTCGCAATTGGCTCCAAAGCAATATATGAACTTGCATTCTCCGGACTGTGGTAATCCGAACTCTCTAATAAAATAGCTCCGGGGAAACGGTCGCGAAGCTTTAAATACATACTTACCGGGGTAATTACATCGGCTAGCAATTCTTTTTTCAGGTATTTAAATTTTATCATGACTAATAGTTAATTTTCAGGTTTGGTTAAAAAAAAGCGACCTACTGAGTTTCAGTAGGCCGCTTGCTTTATTTTTACTTTTGTTGAATTTAGCACATACGGAGGACACTTCTGCTCATGATATTTGAGAGATTACAGTTGTGCCACCACCAATATTTACTATTTAATCCGAACATTGTTTTCGTTTTTTGTCTTTACAAATCTAAAGAATAATTTTTTCAAATTCCAAACGACGTTTTCCAATAAAGTAAAAATATCCATACTAAGAAATCTCTCAATCCCGCATTAATACTGACCTTACACATGCATGTATATTTTTTGTTAATTTTTTCTTGGTCAAGTTTAAAATCAACATTATTCCCAGCATATCTGTTTTGAAATGGGTAAAAGCTGAAAAAACTTAATATTTTTCAAATCTACCCCTATAATAAATCGCAAATAAAGAAAATTTAACTTTCTTAATAAAAAGCTCCACATTTCCTGTTTTTACTGGGATAACAGAAGATCAAATTTGACTTCTCAAACGTTAACATTTCATTAAGTAAAGCAATTTAAATTTGCAGGTAAAAAATTAATTCATACATTTGAATCAGAATTAACGCACAAAACAGCGATGAAAACAGTATCTACATACATTTCTAACTATTTTTATTTTTGGTTTTACTTTTATCCAACAAGATAAGGGCAAGAATTGATATGTAGTAATACGAAAAAAATAAATCAAAGGTCTTGCCCAACAGGTAAGGCCTTTTTTTATGAATTAATTGAACTATGAGTAACAGAGCATTTACATACCGATTTTATTTTTATTATTTCTGGTTTAACACAAATCGGGCGGGATGCCTTATACCATAACTCAAGTAAAAAGTATAAAAGATCCTGCCTGAAAAGAGCAGGATTTTTTTTTGAATAATACGAAAACCAAAATTTAACAAACAATAATAATGATTCAACCAGCTAATAGAACCCAAATGATTAAAGAGTACTATTTCTCAGTAAAACTGAAGGAAATTGCTCGCATGAACGAGGGTGAAGTAAAAGTTCTAAATCTGGGAATTGGTGATCCGGACATGACTCCTTCTGAAGATACATGGAACTCTCTTAAAGAAGCATGTATTCATCCTAAAAGTCACGGATACCAGAGTTATCAAGGAATTCCTGCTTTACGCAAAGGATTTTCAAAATGGTATAAAACTTTCTTTGGTGTTGATATCAATCCAGATAATGAGGTTTTACCATTGATGGGTTCTAAAGAAGGTATCATGATTACTTCATTGGCCTATTTAAATGAAGGCGATGAAGTTTTAATACCTGATCCATCCTATCCGACTTACAAATCGGTAACAAATCTGCTTGGAGGTAAAATTATTTCATATCCGCTTTGCGAAGAACAAAACTGGCAACCTGATCTTGAAGAGCTGGAAAAAAGAGATTTGTCGAAGGTGAAAATCATGTGGATCAATTATCCACACATGCCAACTGGAGCCAGAGCAAGCAAGGAACTATTGGAAAAGATTGTTGCTTTTGGAAGAAAACACAACATTCTGATTGTGAATGACAATCCATACAGTTTCATTTTGAATGATGAGCCAATGAGTATCATGAATATCGAAAGCGCAAAAGACTGTTGCCTGGAATTGAACTCATTAAGCAAATCGCATAATATGCCAGGGTGGCGAGTAGGAATGATTTGTGGAAGTAAAGAACTTTTGGAACCGGTCTTAAAAGTAAAGACCAATATGGATTCAGGAATGTTTTATCCGGTTCAGCAAGCAGCTATAAAAGCATTAAGCCATGATAAAAGCTGGTACGAATCGATCAACCAGGTGTACAAAACAAGAAGAGAGTTGGTTTTTGCTCTAATGAAATTAATTAATTGTAAACCCAGCAAAAATCAAAGCGGAATGTTCGTTTGGGCATCTATTCCTGAGGATTACAAAGATTGTTATGAATTGAGTGACAAAATACTACAGCAAGCAAAAGTGTTTATTACACCAGGTGGAATATTTGGTGAACAGGGCAAAAGGTATATAAGAATATCACTTTGCAGTAGCGAAGCTGTACTTAAAGAAGCAATTGAAAGAATTAAAAATATATAGACAATGATAGTTTCAGTAATAGGTTTAGGATTAATTGGCGGGTCGATTGCTTTGGATTTAAAGCAACGCGGTTTTGCTGATAAGATAATTGGAGTTGACAATAATCCTATGCATGCGCATAAAGCCAAAAAGCTTGGTTTGGCAGATGAAATTCAGGATTTAAAAACTGCCGTTAAATCTTCCCATTTGGTTATTTTGGCAATTCCGGTAAATGCTTGCCTTCGATCACTTCCGCAAATAATGGATATGATAGATCAGCAGATTGTTACAGATTTAGGATCGACTAAAGAACAATTAATCGAATCTATCGCAAATCATCCTAAAAGAAAACAATATGTTCCTGCGCATCCAATGGCTGGTACCGAATTTTCCGGACCACAAGCTGCGCATTCAGGACTTTTTGATGGTAAGTGTTCTATCATCTGTAATCCGGAAGATTCAAATAAGGATGCTGTTAACATGATTACTGACATGTTTCACACCTTACAAATGCGATGTGTTTACATGGATGCAGAGGTACACGACAGACAAACTGCCTATGTTTCTCACCTTTCTCACATTAGTGCATTTGCATTATCGCTTACAGTATTGCACAAAGAGAAGAAAGACAAGCACATTTTTGAACTGGCAAGCGGTGGATTCGATTCAACTGTTCGATTGGCAAAAAGTTCTGCCGATATGTGGACTCCTATTTTCCATCAGAATAAAAAGAATATTGGTAAGGTTCTTCAGAAATACATTGATACATTGCAAGAATTCAAAGATAAAATTGAAAATGATGATTTAAGTGGTGTAGATGACCTAATCAATGAAGCTAATGGTATCGGAAAAGTTTTGGATGAAAAAGAAAGGAATGAAGCTGAAACTATTAGGAATGCTAAAAAAATAAGAAGAGCATAGAAACAGGTAAAAGCTTAAAGCAAAAAGAAACTAAAAATCAACCGCTTTTAGCTTTCCCCCTTTAGCTAACGGAATAAAGCTAGAACTCTTTTTGCAAAAACTTAAAGTAGATAATTTCAAATTTTAGAATAGTAAACCAAATTTTTAATCACTCGGAAAAAGAGTTAATATCAAAATAACATGAACAAAAAAATTGAAATAGCAGAACTAAATAGCTGGCCAATTGAAAATGTGGACAGACCATTAATCATTGGTGGGCCTTGTAGTGCAGAAACAGAAAAACAAGTACTGGAAACAGCCAGAGGAATTAAAGCAGCAGGAATTCCAATTTTCCGTGCAGGCATTTGGAAACCAAGAACGCGTCCAAATAGTTTCGAAGGAATAGGTGCACAGGGTTTAATATGGCTGCAAAAAGTTAAAGCAGAAACAGGAATGTTAACAGCCACTGAGGTGGCCAATGCCAAACATGTTGAATTGGCTCTTGGTGCTGGCGTAGATATTCTTTGGATTGGAGCAAGAACAACCGTAAATCCTTTTGCAGTACAGGAAATTGCCAATGCTTTACGCGGTAAAGACATTCCTGTATTGGTAAAAAACCCTATTAATCCTGATTTGGAATTATGGATTGGTGCAATTGAACGCTTAAGTGCAGTGGGTATTACCAAACTAGCAGCAATTCACCGTGGTTTCTCTACTTATCAAAAATTAAAGTACAGAAACGATCCACAATGGCAAATACCAATTGAACTAAAAAGAAGATTACCAAATTTACCTCTGTTTTGCGACCCTAGTCACATTACAGGCGATAAAAATTTTCTTGACGAAGTGACTCAAAAAGCAATGGATCTAAACTACGAAGGCTTAATCATTGAATCGCATTGCACACCTGATGATGCTTGGAGCGATGCAAAACAACAGTTAACTCCTAAGTCGCTTGAAGAACTTTTAGCTAACTTAGTGCTTCGTGATCCTGAAGCTAACAACGAAGTTATTAATAATACACTAGGCGAACTGAGGCATTTAATTGATGATTTTGACCAGAAACTTCTTGAATTACTGGAAAATAGAATGCAAATTGCAAAAACAATTGGCCATTACAAAAAAGAAAATAACATTACTGTATTACAAAATAAACGCTGGGGGCAGATATTGGAAAAAAGCCTTGATTTAGGTATAAAAAAGGGTTTCAGCGAACAATTTATTAACAATTTATTCAAGGCAATCCATCAGGAATCGATCAACCAGCAGGAAGATATCATGAATTCTTAGCAAAAGTAAATAGTAACCAGTCATGTGCAAATAGTAGTGATTGGCTACTACATACGAACCTACTAACCTGATTTCGATTAAAAATATCTATCACAGAAAAACAGATTTAAGATTAGCTTTAAAAACTCTGAAAGAATATCGGGATATTTTGAAGCGTTTTTAAAGTGAAGATTGGATGAAGATGATTTTTTCAAAGAACTTGCCTGCTTTTGGCATAAATTTCCTCAAATCCCCTCGAAATATCCCGATATTTTTTCGGAAATTTGA
>JAOARS010000324.1 GCA_025210415.1 Marinifilum sp.
AACGAGTTTCAGATTACATCATTTCTTACAGTTTTCATGATGAGAAGCATTACCGTGGATGAACTGACGGGCTTTCGTGAAGCCTTGCTTGAACTGGGTATTCCTGTCGATTTATCGGAATACAATGGAGTCGATTTGTGCGGAACAGGTGGCGATGGCAAGAACACTTTTAACATTTCTACTTTGGCCTCATTTGTAGTGGCTGGAGCAGGCGAAATGGTAACAAAACATGGAAACTATGGTGTTTCTTCATTCTGTGGATCATCCAATGTAATTGAACATTTGGGATACCAATTTAAAAGTAAAGAAGAAGATCTGAAAAGAGATTTGGACAAAGCAGGCATTTGCTTTTTGCATGCACCATTGTTTAACCCTGCCATGAAGAATATTGCACCAATTCGTCGTAACTTGGGAGTACGAACATTCTTTAACATGCTGGGGCCATTGGTAAATCCATCAAGACCCAAACATCAGATTGTGGGAGTTTTTGATTTGGAACTGGCTCGTTTGTACCAGTATTTATTGCAACAAACCGATTCAAAATATACCATTATTCACGGTGTTGACGGATACGATGAGGTTTCCTTAACAGATAAAGTTAAACTGATAGGCAATGGAATGGAAGAACTTTTGGAACCAGAAGAATTTGGATACAGAAAGTTGAATTCAATTGAACTGCATGGAGGAGAAACTGTAGAACAAGCAGCTAAAATTTTTACTGATATCCTGAAAGGTGAAGGAACAGGTGCACAGAATGCGGTGGTTACAAGAAATGCAGGTTTGGCAATTCACTGTTTGCATCCTGAAATTAGTAGAGGAGATGCCATTGGCAGAGCGATTGAATCTTTGGAATCGGGGAAAGCATATGAAGTGTTGAAAAAATTAACGAATTAGAAAATGAGTACAAAGGCAAATATATTAGATCGAATCGTTCAGGAAAAACTGGCAGAGGTTGCCATTCAGAAAATGAAGCAACCTATTTACCAAATAATGGGCGAGGAAAATTTCAAGCGCAAGTGCTACTCTGCAAAGGAATCTATTACAAAGAATGGAGCTTCGGGAGTGATAGCCGAGTTCAAACGTCAATCACCTTCCAAAGGTGTAATTAATGGCAATGCCAAGTCTAATGAAGTTGTAGAAAAGTATCAACAAGCAGGAGCATCGATGGTTTCAGTACTGACAGATGAGAGTTTTTTCGGAGCAAAGGCAGAAGACTTCAATATTGCACGAAAGACATTACAAATTCCTTTGTTGCGTAAGGAATTTATTGTTGATCCGTACCAGATTTATCAATCGAAAGCAATGGGAGCCGATGTAATTTTACTGATTGCAGCCATTTTAACTCCACAAAGGTGCAAAGATTTTGCTTTTCTGGCCAAAGAGTTAGGAATGGAAATACTATTGGAACTGCACGATGAATCGGAACTGCAACATGTGAATAAATTTGTCGATTTGGTGGGCATCAACAATCGAAACCTGAAAACTTTTGTAGTTGATACCGATAAATCAATTCAACTGGCCAACAAGTTGCCCGAAGATATGATTCGCGTTGCAGAGAGTGGTTTAAATGGTTCTGGTATTGTGAAAGAAATGAGAGAAAAAGGATTTCAGGCATTCTTGATGGGCGAATACTTTATGAAACAGACTTCTCCCGGTGATGCTTGCAAAAAGCTAATCAGAGAGATTAGTAATTAACAATGAACAATATCTCCCAAAGGGAGAAAACATCAATAACCACGAGTGAAACTCATGGTATAAATAATATAACTTGATCGTCGCAACTGCTGAAGCTGTTACAAGAAGAAAAATAAATGCGACGGAATAGGAGTGTGTTTGATTAATGAATTGATAATAATTGAATACTTACGACCAAAATCAATTACAATGAAAATCAAAGTTTGTGGATTAAAATATAGCAAGAACATCAAAGAGTTAGCGCAATTGCCTATTGATTATGCCGGCTTTATTTTCTATCCAAAATCGCCCAGGTATGTAGGAGCAGAATTCGATTCGGCAATTCCAGCAATGTTTCCCGAGAGTACTAGAAAAGTAGGTGTTTTTGTAAACGAAGAATTGGAATCTCTTCTAGACAAGGGAGAGAAATACAAGCTGGATGCCATGCAGTTGCATGGTGGTGAATCGGCAGAATACTGCCAAAAAGTAAAAAACGCAGGTTTTGAGGTAATTAAAGCATTTCAAATGAATGATAACTTTGAATTTAAGACCTTAAATAATTACGAAAACACTTGTGATTTTTTCTTGTTCGATACAAAAACTAAAAACTATGGAGGGAGTGGCAGAAAATTCAACTGGAAAATATTAAACAATTACAAAGGAGCTACCCCATTTTTCCTGAGCGGAGGAATTGGAGCACAAGATGCAGAACAAATCAAGCAATTGTCGCACGAGAGATTTTATGCACTGGATTTGAATTCAGGATTTGAGTTGCAACCTGCAAAGAAAAATGCTGATCAGTTGCAGGTATTTTTGAACAAACTAGAATTAAATGACATGAACAAAGATAAATATGCAGTTGATGAAAGAGGCTACTACGGAGAGTTTGGAGGAGCATATATTCCTGAATTGCTTCGTAAGAATGTAGACGAACTGCAAGAGAATTACCTGAAAATATTGGCTTCGGAACAATTCAAGAAAGATTATGCCCGCTTGCTGGATAACTATGTTGGCCGTCCTACACCTCTGACCAAAGCAGGCAATCTTTCGAAACGATATGGAACCAATATTTACCTGAAACGTGAGGACTTAACACACACGGGAGCACACAAAATCAACAATACCATTGGACAAATTTTGTTGGCCAAGTACATGGGCAAAAAACGAATTATTGCCGAAACAGGAGCAGGTCAGCATGGTGTTGCAACTGCTACGGTTTGTGCTTTGTTCGGTTTGGAATGTGTGGTATACATGGGTGCACTTGATGTGCAGCGACAAGCACCCAATGTTGCGCGAATGAAAATGTTGGGAGCGAAAGTGGTTCCTGCAATTTCAGGGAATCAAACCCTGAAAGATGCGACCAACGAAGCCATTCGCGATTGGATTGCAAACCCTGAATCCTTCTATCTGATTGGATCTGTGGTTGGACCACATCCTTATCCCGATTTGGTAACGCGCTTACAATCCATTATTTCGGAAGAAATTCGTGAGCAATTGCAAACAGAAACAGGAAATCCAAACCCCGATTATGTAATTGCCTGTGTGGGTGGTGGTAGCAATGCTGCCGGAGCATTCTACCATTACCTGAACGAGAGAAAAGTGAATTTGGTAGCTGTGGAAGCCTCAGGTTTGGGAGTAGATAGTGGAGAAACGGCTGCAACAATAACCATTGGCGATGTCGGCTTTATCCACGGAAGTAAAACCATGTTGATGCAAGACGATGATGGTCAAATTACAGAGCCTTATTCAATTTCTGCAGGTTTGGATTATCCCGGCGTAGGGCCTTTGCATGCACATTTGGCGGTTTCAGGAAGAGCACAGTTTCTTTCTGCAAGCGACAAGGAAGCACTTGATGCAGCCAAAATATTAGCAGAATCGGAAGGAATCATACCAGCATTGGAATCGGCACATGCTTTGGCTGTTCTTGAAAAAATGCAATTCAAAAAAGACGATGTAGTTGTTTTGAACCTATCCGGTCGTGGCGATAAGGATATGGAAACCTACATGAAACGCTTTGCTTGATTACGAATTACGCAATACATCCATTTTCAATTTGTCCCCTTTAAAGGAGATGCCGACAGGCAGGGGGATAATCATACAAAATCATAATAATCTGCGTC
>JAOARS010000325.1 GCA_025210415.1 Marinifilum sp.
ACGAATTTTTCGTTATTGAGAACCCGATTCTTATTTTATTGGGAATCCGAACTCAAGTCGGAATCCCAAGTGAAAGTTGCATCAAATAAAAATCGCATTGCAATGTAATACCGATTCGCATTTAAAGTTATTCACTAATTTTATTCTGATCGTTTCGTGCTCCGACTGGAGTTCGGGGTACGAATTTTTCGTTATTGAGAACCCGATTCTTATTTTATTGGGAATCGGAACTCAAGTCGGAATCCCAAGCGAAAGTTGCATTAAATAAAAATCGCATTGCAATATAATACCGATTCGCATTTAAAGTTATTCACTAATTTTATTCTGATCGTTTCGTGCTCCGACTGGATTTCGGGGTACGAATTTTTCGTTATTGAGAACCCGATTCTTATTTTATTGGGAATTCGAACTCAAGTCGGAATCCCAAGCGAAAGTTGCACCAAATAAAAATCGCATTGCAATGTAATATCGCTTTTGTGCTTACTTTAGTTTAAAAAAACTAAAGTTTACGCTACCGTATGTCCTTTTTTCTGTGAAATTAGGATGAGAAGAGAAATCATTTTTTGAGCCGTGTTCGACAATTAACACCCCATTTTTATTCAACAATTCTTTTTCAAATATCAAATCGGGAATTGTATCCAAAGTTTTTAAATCGAAGGGTGGATCGGCAAATATCATGTCAAATTTTTGACGACATGATTTTACAAAACGAAAAACATCAGATTTGATAGGAAGGATTTGATCTAAACCAAGTTCTTGTACCGTTTTTTGTATAAAAATAAAATGACGATGGTTCAATTCTACGCAAATGACCTTCTCGGCACCTCTGGAAGCAAATTCATAGCTAATACCTCCTGTACCTCCAAAAAGATCAAGAACACTTAATTCTTCAATGTCTACAATATTATTTAGAACATTAAACAGGTTCTCTTTTGCAAAATCTGTTGTTGGACGAGCTTTAAAGCTCTTATCTGGTGTTATTCTTCTTCCTTTATGAGTTCCACTTACTATTCGCACTCGGTTAAATTTAAAAGATTAATGAATTGATTGTATTCCTTGCGTGGAATTTCGTTTTTAACTCTAAGTTTGGCAGGTAAAAGTTTTACCTCTATTTTGGCAAGGTATTTTTTTAGTAATTGAATTGATTTGCTTTCATCGTGCACCAAACCATCAACTATCAGTTTGCTTCTTTCGTTGTTAAGCTTTTGTTGTTTGTATACATTTAAAATGTAATATGCCAAATCAGAATCTTCTTTGTAAGCAAAGTTATTTATAAAGTGTTTGCCATTTCGATCAGGAATTATAATGTGAAAATATTCCTGTTGTAAATTCACATAAACATTTGGATGATTATCTAGAATTTCATCTTTAATAGCAGTATTGTAAAAAGGGGTGGAGTGGTGGAAGAATTCTACTTCAGAAAATTGTTTTATTAGCAATTCTTTAAAAGAAACAGGTACTGCAAAAACATTTTTTGATTTGAAATGTTTCATTTCATTCCAATGAAGTTCTTCGTTGTTATTCAAGTTGTGGCACAATTGATAACTTTCAAAAGCAAATTCTTCGTTAAAGAATTCATTGGGAATTAATACAGATTGATTAGAAACCCAAAGTACCAATACTGATTTAAATTCCAGGTTTAGTAATTCGTTATTTCTAATTAGCTCTTTAAACGAATTTAGAGTTTCAGCTTCTGAATTCTGACTGAAAGGTCTAAACTGTTCCAGAGCCAGACAATTCTTATTAACATCGAGTATAGAAAAAGAAAATCCATCCGAGCTAACTCGGATGGATAATTTATATTCTTTCGATTTGTTTTTATCAAATGTTGAATCAACAAATACTAGGTCGTTCATAAACAGTTTGTTTACTCCCAGTTACCAGCGTTATTGTTCGCTTCTTCAAGTGAACCAACCATCATACCAGGATATTTATTCAAGCGAATACGGTTGCCGTTTTCTTCCTTAATTTCTTCACTATACTCATCGAAAACATCTTCGAAAATAATCATGTTTGATACTCTAGCTTCGAAAACTTGTACTTTTACCTGAGAGCCAGTAACAACGATACCAGCACCCATTTTAAATTGATGCTTACCTTTTGTGAAAGGAACATATCTTAAATTTTCAATTGGATATTCTTTACCGAAGATAGTGTCAAGAGCGGCAATCATAATGGTATCACGTACAATGAAACCTTTCTGTACAGCTTCTTTTTCAGTCATACCTGCTTCGTATTGCTCATCGGTTAATGTACCTTCCGACTTTACCAATGGCATTGAATCTGTCTTGATGAAACTGATCAAAGTATCAAAACTTCCTGTATACTTACCATGAACATCTTTGAATGCAACCTGTGCTTTACGAATATCTTTTAGTTGCGCCTTAATTCTTTCGTAACGTTGATCCTTAATTTTACCAAATTCAAGAGGCTTGTTAATGCTTTGGTAGCTTAAGTAGGCTAGTGCAACAATTGCTATGGCAAGTAAGATTTGAAAGACTTTTTTCATTTTTATTCTTATTAGTTTGTGTAAGTTTGTCTGCAAATTTAAAAAAAAATTCTATTTGGCTATTTTTATATCTATAAAAATTAACGGAAATGCTAAAAAATCATGTAGCTGAGAAGATTAAGGAACACCTTAAATTTGCTCCAACAAGCGATCAAACTAAGGCTATAGTTGGTTTAGCTGATTTTGTAACTCGC
Organism: Marinifilum sp.; assembly: GCA_025210415.1. Taxonomy (GTDB): domain Bacteria; phylum Bacteroidota; class Bacteroidia; order Bacteroidales; family Marinifilaceae; genus Marinifilum. The sequence goes on from JAOARS010000325.1 coordinate 2,704, forward strand.
ATAAAAAATCAAAGTATATTTTTGTTAAAAGGATATGCCGGAACTGGAAAAACTACATTGATAAGTGCGCTTACTTCAACTTTGAATGAATTAAAAATTAATACTGTGCTTTTGGCTCCTACAGGAAGAGCTGCAAAAGTGTTAAGTCAATATGCAAAAAAGCCGGCTTTTACAATTCATAAAAAAATATATCGACAAAAATCTCTTGCCGATGCTGAGGCGGTTTTTGTAAAAGATAGAAATTTAAATTCTAATACTGTCTTTATTGTTGATGAGGCCTCAATGATTTCAAATTACTCTTCGGAAGCTTCAGTTTTTGGTTCTGGTTGCTTGCTTGATGATTTAATTGAATATGTTTATTCAGGGAAAAATTGCAGGTTGATATTAATTGGAGATTCTGCCCAGTTGCCTCCTGTAGGTTTGGATATTAGTCCGGCTCTTGATTCGGAAGAATTGAGAGCTTGCTATCATTTTGAAATTGAAGAATTGACTTTAAAACAAGTGGTGAGGCAAAATGAGGAATCAGGAATTTTAATGAATGCAACTGAACTAAGAAACATGTTGAGTGAGGATAGGGAAGGTTTTCCTGTGTTGAGTACCCAAAAATATCCTGATATCTATAAAATTGGTGGTGGCGAATTGATTGAAGAGTTATCATCGGCTCATTATAAGTATGGAGTGGAGGATACAATTGTCATAAGCAGGTCGAATAAAAGAGCAAATCGGTTTAATCAAGGAATCAGGAATACGGTTATGTATCGTGAGGAGGAGTTGGCAGCCGGCGATTTGCTTATGGTTGTGAAGAATAATTATTTTTGGGCTCACGATATTGAGAATGTCGATTTTATTGCCAATGGTGATATTGTGGAAATTCTGAAAATTAGGAAGTACATAGAATTGTATGGTTACAGATATGCTGAGGTTACAGTTCGCTTTCCTGATTACAATGATGTAGAACTGGATACCATGATAATGCTTGATACTTTGGATTTGGAAACAGCTTCTCTGGGATATGAAGAAACCAAAAAATTATTTTTTACAATTGCAGAAGATTATGCCGACATAAGAGCAAAGAAAAAGCGTTACGAGAAAGTTCGGGATAATAAATTTTTTAATGCTTTACAAGTTAAATTTGCTTATGCGGTTACATGTCATAAAGCCCAGGGAGGACAATGGAAAGCAGTATTTGTGGATCAAGGTTACCTGACAGATGAATTGTTGAATAGAGAGTATTACAGGTGGTTGTACACAGCCTTAACCCGAGCTACCGAAAAACTATATCTCGTAAACTTTAAAAAAGAATTTTTTCCTGATGAGCCTGAGTTTTAAAGCTCTATTCCAACAACAAGAATGTCATCAGTTTGTTCGTTGCTATTTTTCCATTTCTCAAGCCAGGAGAAGATGTCCGATTTTTGCAAATTGATTGATTTTGTCTGTATCTCAAGAAGTTTTTCGAAGAATTGTTTTCTTTTAAATCTTTTTTGTTGATCACCACCTAATTGATCTGTAATACCATCACTATATAAGAATATTCTATCGCTTGGATTGAATTTTATTTTGTTTACAGTGAATTCAACAAATTCAGATTCTTTTCCGATTGAATTTCTATCACCCGGAATTTCGAATAAGGAATATTTTTCGCTACTTAGCTTGGCTTCAATACTCTCGTTATTAACAATTAATTGTGTGTTGTTTTCTCTTATAAGAACCAATGATCTTTTTGCACCAACAAACTCAATAATATTATCTTGGGGATAAATTGAACAGAAAATACCATCCATTCCATCGTATTGAGTATATGTATCAGCAGAAGTGTTTAAAATTCGGCTGAATTTTCGACTTAGCAGTGGAAATACCTGATCGGCTTGAATTTCATTTCCATTTTGAGAAAGAGTGTGTAACTCCATTTGTCCCATTACAGTTAGCATAGCAGCAGGAACACCATGGCCGGTACAATCAAATACACCAATACTGTTTTTGTGGTAACTTTGCTGAATCCAATAAAAATCACCACCAATTACATGTTTCGGAAGGTTGATAATAAACGATTTAGGATATAGTCTTCTGAAATGTTCGGCATCAGGAAGTATTGACCTTTGAATGCGCTGAGCATGTATCATGCCCTGATGAATGTCGTAGTATGACTTGTACTTTGTGATTTCCTGTTTTTGCTCATTAATCTGAAAAGCAATCAGGACTTTGGTTTGTAATTCGGTAAAATCAATAGGCTTTTTAACGTAGTCTTGCGCGCCCAGGCTAAGAGTAGCTTTGATACTCTCCATTTCGGTTTTTGCCGTAACCATAATTACGGGTATTTCTTTAAGCCTGTCGTTTGCTTGAATACGCTCCAGAACATCAATTCCATCCATTATGGGCATCATGATATCGAGTAATATTACATCGGGAATATTTCCTTCGAGCCAGGCAAGAGCCTGTTGGCCGCTTTCCTTTGAAATTACTTCATAATCACGTCTAAAATATGCCTCAATCAACTTATTGTTGATGGGAGAGTCATCAACAGAAAGAATTGTTTTCTTGGTGTCCATAAATAAAAATAAGTGTAGGGTAGCAGCAACGCTACCCTAAAAATATTAGTTTAAATTCAAAGAATCGATAATTCCTTCAATTTTTTTATTTGCTTTTTCTTCAGTTGCATAGAATTCTTCTAATGAAGGTAATTCTTCGCGCACTTCGAAGTAATATTTAATTTTGGGTTCCGTACCCGATGGGCGAACGGAAATTTTCGATCCATCTTTCAAGTAAAATTGAAGAACATCAGCAGTTGTTTCAAAATCAAGATTGCTAACTGCTCCTGTAATAGGGTTTGTAGCTTTTCTTGTTGTGTAATCTTTAATTAATACAACCGGAGAATTATTAATTTCCTTAGGAGTATTGAATCTGTAATCGTGCATCATTTGTGCAATTTCCTGTGAGCCTTGCAAACCTTCACGAACGATATAAATCATTTTCTCTTTCGAAAATCCATATTCAATATATATTTCTTTAAGAATATCAAACAGGTTCTTGCCTTGGTCTTTAGCCCATGCTGCAATTTCTGCCATTACGCTACAAGCTGAAACTGCGTCTTTATCGCGGGTAAAATCGCCAGGCATGTATCCAAATGACTCTTCACCACCACCAATATAATTCTTATCAGGATTTTTTCGCATTACATCGGCAATCCATTTAAAACCAGTATAGGCATCAAAACATTCTACATTGTTTTTTTCTGCAACATCTTTAAAAAGTTCAGTTGTTACAATTGTTTTAACAACATAGTCGTTACCCGTTAACAATCCTAACTCTCTTCTTCTTTTAATCAGGTAATATGTGAAAATTAAAGCAGTTTGATTTCCATTGATAATTTCCCATTCGCCTTTGTCATTTTTTACTGATATTCCCAATCTGTCTCCATCAGGATCGCAAGCCATTACCAAATCTGCATCAATCTCGTCAGCTTTATCTACAGCCATTTTTAATGCTTCAGGCTCTTCCGGATTTGCTGACCAAACCGTTGGGAAGTTACCATCAACAACATCTTGTTCCGGAATGTGAATTACATTTTCGAATCCGAAATTGGCTAAGGAATCAGGAACCAATTTTACGGTTGTTCCATGAAGAGGAGTAAAAACTATTTTTAAATCTTTCTGATTTTTAATTGCTTCAGGCGAAAGGCTTAAAGTTTTTACAGTATCCAGGTAAAGCTTATCCATTTCGGCACCCAAAACTTCAATTAAGTCTGGATTTCCTTCAAATTTGATGTCTTCAACTTTTACAGCTTTTACTTCATCAATCACATTTTTATCATGTGGGGGAACCAATTGTGATCCATCTTCCCAATAAGCTTTGTAGCCGTTATATTCTTTTGGATTATGGGATGCAGTGATAATAACTCCGGATTGACATCCCAAATGACGAATTGCAAATGACATTTCAGGAGTAGGGCGCAAGTCTTCGAAAATATATGCCTTAATTCCGTTAGCTGAGAAAATATTGGCTACAGTATCAGAGAATAATTTACTATTGTTTCTGCAGTCATATCCTATGCAAACAGAAATTTGTTCTTTTTCAGGGAACGATTTGTTAAGGTAGTTTGCCAAACCCTGAGTTGCAGCTCCAACAGTATAAATGTTCATGCGGTTGGTTCCTGGTCCCATTTTACCTCTCAATCCACCAGTTCCAAACTCTAAATCTTTGTAGAATGAATCAATTAAAGCAGTATTGTCATCCTGATCAAGCAATTCTTTCACAGCATTTTTTGTTGCCTGATCGTAATTTCCCTCTAGCCAATTGTTGGCTGTTTCAATTACATTCTCTAAAATTTCCGTTTTATTCATTTCCGAAAAAAATTTCTTTGGTTAACTTTTTATTCGATTGATACAATGTGATATTCTCCCCCTCCAATGTGGAATATCGAGATCAAAAATATGTTTAATTTTTGACTTATTCAAGACACTATAGTGTGGTCTTTTTGCTAAAGTTTTAAAGCTTTCACTATCAATGCTATTTATTTTGCATTTGTTGTCGGAAAATATTTGTATTTCTGTTGCGAAATCGAACCAGCTACAAACGCCATCGTTTGAGTAATGGTAAATGCCAAAATTTTTAAAGCAATTATCATTTTCTAATTTTTGGATGATATGAAGGATGCACAATGCCAAATCATAAGCATAAGTTGGAGTCCCAATCTGATCTACAACTACATTCAACTCATCTTTTTCTTTTCCAAGATTCATCATGGTTTTCAGAAAGTTTTTCCCAAAGGGAGAATACAGCCATGATGTTCTGATGATGATGTGATTAGGACAAATTTTCTGCAAGTAGATTTCGCCTTTTAATTTGGTGTTGCCATATACATTTTGAGGAGCCGTTTCTTCAGCTTCATCGTAAGGTTTACATCCCTTACCTGAAAAAACATAATCGGTTGATAGGTGTATTGGAATAATATTGTTTTGCTTTGAAATGGTGGCAAGGTTTTTTACTGCCTCAGCATTTAAGAGTTTTGCCATTTTTCTGTTTTCTTCAGCTCCATCTACATTTGTGTATGCGGCACAGTTTATCAGGTAACGAAAGTTTTTACCATTTACAAAACTTTCAATTTCTGAAAAAGAAGTGATATCTAATTCTTCAACATCGGTAAAAACAAATTTAAAATTGGGGTAATGAGTCGATAATTCTTTAATTTCTGAACCCAACTGACCATTACATCCTGTTACTAATATATTTGTCATTGGATTTCTTATTTTCCAAATTTAAATTTTTTTTCAGCTTCATTAAAATTGGGCAATACCTTATCTTTGGGTGAAATAATGGCATTTTGGGGATCTATTCTCCAATCGATATTCAAATAAGGATCGTTGAAATTAAGTCCTCTTTCAGCCTCATAATTGTACAAATTATCGCATTTGTATACAAAAGTAGCAGTTTCGCTCAATACCGAAAAGCCATGAGCAAAACCGCGTGGTATTAAAAATTGAATTTTGTTTTCAGCAGAGAGTTCAATTCCTCTCCATTTTCCGTATGTTGGCGATCCTTTCCGTAAATCTACAGCTACATCGAATACTTTGCCCTGAATAACCCTCACCAATTTGGTTTGCGAATAAGGAGCTAGCTGGTAATGCAAGCCTCGTATCACTCCATAACCTGACTTAGATTCGTTGTCTTGTACGAAGTTCAAATCCAGATTGTGTTTCAGAAATTCTTTTTCATTGTAACTTTCGAAAAAATAACCTCTCTCATCTTCAAAAACTCGTGGTTGTATGATTAAGAGATCAGGTATTTCGGTTTTTATAATTTCCATTTTAGTTTTCTAAGCGAGTAATCGTTTCATTTGCCACATTAACCAGATATTCACCATAAGTATTTTTGAGAAGTGGTTTGGCAAGTTCTAAAAGCTGTTCTTTGTTTATAAATCCATTTCTAAAAGCAATTTCTTCAATGCAGGCAACCTTTAAACCTTGTCTCTGTTCAATAGTAGCAATAAAATTCGAAGCTTGTAGCATACTTTCATGAGTGCCTGTATCTAACCAAGCCATTCCACGGCCAAGAACTCTGAGGTTTAGTTTTCCTTCTTTAAGATAGATTTGGTTTAAATCAGTAATTTCGAGTTCGCCTCGTTTCGATGGTTTTAATGCTTTTGCCTTTTGCACCACACTGTTATCGTAAAAATACAAACCAGTAACTGCATAATTTGATTTTGGCATGCCAGGTTTTTCTTCAATACTTTTTACCAGCCCATTTTCATCGAATTCAGCCACACCATATCTTTCCGGATCGTTAACATGGTAGCCAAAAACCAATGCGCCATCGGTTAATTTTGCTGACTCTTCCAATTGCTTGCTAAATTCGTAGCCATAATACAAGTTGTCTCCCAAAATCATGCATACCGGACTGTTGCCAATAAACTCCTCGCCAATAATAAAAGCTTGTGCCAATCCATCAGGCGATGGTTGTTCTGCATAAGATATATCCAATCCCAATTGACTTCCATCATTAAATAGATCTTTGTACAATGGAAGATCTTTAGGGGTTGATATAATTAGTATTTCTTTTATGCCGGCAAGCATTAAAACCGATAAGGGGTAGTAAATCATCGGTTTGTCGTAAATGGGGATAATTTGTTTCGAAATGCTTTTTGTAATAGGGTACAAGCGCGTTCCGGAGCCTCCTGCTAATATGATTCCTTTCATTATAGTTGAATTACTAGTGGTTATGAAGAGTTCGTGAATTAAATTGTTTTTATCAAAAATATGATAGTTTTAATTCACGAACAACTTAAATTTATTTTTGATTCTTCAATAAATCATCAAAATAAGAAATTGTCTTCAATAATCCTTCTTGTAATTGAACTTTTGGCTCCCAATTGTTTAATTCTTTTTGCGCCAGGCTAATGTCTGGTTTTCGTTGTGTTGGATCATCCTGTGGGAGAGGAAGATTGATAATTTTTGATTTGGAGTTGGTTAGTTCGATTACATTTTGTGCCAATTCCAGAATCGTGAATTCATTTGGATTACCAATATTTACTGGGCCGGTAAAATTGTGGCGGGTTGTCATCATTCTTGAAATCCCTTCCACAAGATCATCGACGTATTGAAAACTTCTGGTTTGAGATCCGTCACCGAAAATGGTAATGTCTTCGTTTTGTAAGGCCTGAACAATAAAGTTTGACACTACACGTCCATCATCAGGATTCATGTTTGGGCCATAGGTATTGAAAATGCGAATGATTTTAATGTCAACATTGTTTTGATTGTGATAATCCATAAACAAAGTTTCGGCACAACGTTTTCCTTCGTCGTAACAAGAGCGGATTCCGATTGGATTTACATTTCCCCAATAATCTTCAGTTTGCGGATGAATTTCAGGATCGCCATAAACTTCGCTGGTTGATGCTTGTAATATTCTGGCTTTAACACGTTTTGCAAGCCCAAGCATATTAATCGCACCCATTACCGAAGTTTTGATTGTTTTAATCGGGTTGTATTGATAATGTACTGGTGAAGCCGGACAGGCCATATTATAAATTTCATCAACTTCAGCAAAATAAGGAGCTGTAACATCATGACGAACCAATTCGAAATATGGATTGTCAAGAAGATGAGCAATATTTGTTTTTGATCCGGTGAAATAATTATCCAGGCAAATAACATCATTCCCTTCGTTCAGAAGCCGTTCGCAAAGGTGAGATCCAATAAAACCTGCACCTCCGGTAACTAATACTCTTTTCATGTGTGTATAGTTAAATTCCTCTCAAAGTTCTTGAGAGGAATTGATGTGTTGAATTATTTTATTTAGCAAGAACTTTATTTTCTACACCGATTGTTTCTCTGCCAATAGAGTAGTAGATGTATTCATTATCTTTCATTTCTTCAATGTCGTAAATGTTTCTTCCATCGAAGATGATTTTGTTCTTTAAAAGCTTTTCCATTACGCGGAAGTTAGGAACCTTAAATTCATTCCATTCCGTGATAACGATTAGTGCATCCGCATCAATTAATGCTTCGTATTGATCTTTGGCGTATTGAATACAATTGCCTATTCTTCTTTCGCACTCTTTCATTGCAACAGGGTCGTAAGCTACAACTTCTGCTCCTTCTTTCAGTAATTTATCAATAACAACCAAGGCTGGAGCTTCGCGCATGTCATCAGTATTTGGTTTAAAGGAAAGTCCCCAAATGCCGAATTTTTTGCCTTTAATGTCTCCCTCGAAATGCGACATTACTTTTCGGTACAATATGCTTTTTTGTCGATTGTTAACGAACTCAACAGATTTAAGAATTTCCAGAGGGTGTCCTTCCTGTTCTGATGTTTTAACCAATGCCTGAACATCTTTTGGAAAGCATGATCCGCCATAACCAGTGCCAGGATAAATAAATTTATTCCCGATTCTGCTATCCGAGCCAATTCCTCTTCTCACATTGTTAACATCGGCACCAACAATTTCACATAAGTTTGCAATATCATTCATGAAAGAAATTTTGGTTGCCAACATTGAGTTTGCAGCATATTTAGTCATTTCAGCAGAAGGAATATCCATGAAAATAACAGGGTGATTGTTCATTAAGAATGGCTTGTACAACCTTTTCATAACCTTTTGAGCTTTTTCTGATTCAGTTCCAATTACCACACGATCAGGCTTTAAGAAATCATCAATTGCAGCACCTTCTTTCAAAAATTCAGGATTCGAAGCTACATCAAAAGTAAGATCAGAATTTCTTTTATCCAGTTCATCTTGTAAGGCAGCTTTAACTTTTTTCGCTGTTCCAATTGGTACAGTACTCTTCGTTACCACAACCATATAGTGTTGAGCATGCTTACCAATTTCGCGGGCAACACCAAGTACATATTGTAAATCGGCACTTCCATCTTCATCAGGAGGAGTACCAACAGCAATAAATATGGCATCTGCTTCGCTTAAACTATCTTTTAAACTTGTAGAAAAAGATAAACGGCCTTTGTCCATATTGCGTTTAACCATTGGCTCTAAACCTGGTTCATAAATTGGAATAATACCTTTGTTTAGCTTGTCGATTTTCTTTTGATCAACATCAACACAAGTAACGGTTATACCGGTTTCTGCAAAACAGGTTCCTGAAACAAGACCTACGTAACCTGTACCAACAATTGTAATGTTCATATAGATAGCTTTTTAAGTGATTGTTTACGGATTGAGTTTTCTATCCGTAAAGTAAAACAAATAATTTTAAGTAATAGTCTTTTGAAAGTAGCAATTTTAGCTGCTTTTCGTCTAATGTTATTTTAATACGTAAGTGATTTTATTTTGTTATAGTGTGTTGTGATTATGATTTATTTTAGAATAGTTTTTGATAGTATGTGGATTGTTTATATGAAATTAAGCATAGTATGTAGTTGGGCAGATCATTCGAGCTTTGTCGATGGCTCTCAAAAATGCTAGGAAGCCATTTCCTTCTTGTGTGGGTTTTGTTCAAAATTTCTGGGAAGGGGTGGAGAGAGGTTTGGTTGTGATTCAAAAAGATTTTGTTTTTTATGATTGTAGTTTATTTTTATTAACGACAATAATTAATAAGTTTGATCAGCACTTCGTAACGATAATAGAAAATGTATGAGTGAAAATAAGTGGAAAAATTTCTTGTTGAAATCAAGTTTGCCATTGGAATATGAAGTTCAAAGGCTTTTGGAGAATAATGATTATCAAACGGAATATGAGTATTCTTACATTAGGAGAGATGAAAATAATATTGAAAATGAATTTTCGTATGATATAAATGCTTATAGATATGAAGGAGGTGATACAGAGAGAGGACATTACTTTGAATTAATGATTGAGTGTAAGTATCGCGATCCTTCAACTAATTGGATTTTTTCACCTGAGAAATTTTTTGGAAATAGTGATTTTCGTCCTCAGAGTTATCTGAATAGTAGTGACTTTTTTACGAAATCGAATAGGTTTGTTTTTGGGACTGTTGTGGAGGAGTGTTTTCCTCCATGTGGAAAAGGAATAGAATTACATACAAACGGACAGAACCCAAAATCAATTGAACAAGCACTAAATCAGCTTAGTTATGCTATGCCTAGAAAATTTCTTAATGGTGTGAGAAATCAATTGCATTATTCAGATATGCTGGATACTGTGTGGTTTCATATACCAATTATAGTTACAACAGCAAATCTATATCGGATGTATGAGGGTGTTGGAATTGCAGATATTCGAAAAGCGAAGTCAATTGATGCTATAGCTCAAAAGGTAGATGGATTATTAATGAGATATAGTCAAGGAGAAGATTTGAAAAGGTATGCGAAGCAAAATCTAGACGATTTTATTGAGCTGGAAGGGATGGATTTATTAAAGGAGAAATACAATCGAGAAGATGTCGATTTTGATTTTTGGCTGAAAAACAATCCTATGAAGTATTGTGATTCTATTTTGGTTTTGAATTTTTCTGAAGAGAATGCAGGCTTTAAAAAATTGTTTAAACAAATTGAGGAATTGATAAATCCTTCTAAAGAGACACTTGAGAAATTCAAAAAGAAAATTGATGAATTAGATGAAATAATTAAGGAGATTGAAGCTAAGAATGATGGCTTATAGACAAAAAAACAGGAATCCAATTAGAGTTCCTGTTTTTTGGCTTAAGGCCAATAGCTAAAATCCAATAGCCTAAAACTATATCTTCTTCACCCATTTGGTAAGAATGTAAATTTGTTGTCCTTCAACTTTACCTTCTATATGAGTTGGGTCATCTGCCACTAATGAGATACGGCGAACAGCAGCACCACGTTTTGCAGTAAATCCTGCACCCGAAACTTTAAGATCTTTAATAAGAACAACACTGTCGCCAGCTTGTAACTCTACACCATTGCTATCTATGTGCTTTACTTTGTCTTCCTCGTCTTCACCTTCTCCGGTTGCTTGAGCCCAATTCATGGTATCTTCATCAAGATAAAGCATATCAAGCAAATCTTGTGGCCAACCTTCTGCTTTCAGACGGTTAAGCATTCTCCATGCCATCACTTGAACGGCAGGAACAGTACTCCACATGCTATCGTTTAAGCAACGCCAGTGGTTGGCATCCATTTTATCTTTGTCTTCCATTTGTTCGTGGCAAGTTCCGCAAGCCAAAATGTGCTGGTCGGCCGATCCGTTTGACGGAGCAATTTCGTATGGTTTTAAACCTTCGCTGGAACCACACAATTCGCAAACCGAAGAGCGTTTTTGTAAATCTTTTTCTAAGCTCATTGTTATATGACTTTATAGTCTGATTGATTTAGTATAATGCCGATAGATTGCTTACACTCAATTATGAATAGCTTATCCCGAATTGTTTCGGGAAAGTGATATAGTTGAGTAGTTAAGCAACTAATCGGTATAATTTGATTATTCTTCGAGAATTTGCTGCAAAGGTAAGGTAGAAATGAAACTATGCCAGTTTATTTCCAACATATTATGGTGGAGGTGTTCTGTAATATAACTACTCTTTACACACAAATATAGGATCACTCTGTTTCAATTAAAGTTTTTACTTTTCAAGGGAAACTGTCGAC